>NZ_JBTGVH010000003.1:0-70648 GCF_054343485.1 Mycoplasma sp. 613B
AAAGATGTCTATATGTACTCCGTAGAAAGGAGGTGATCCATCCCCACGTTCTCGTAGGGATACCTTGTTACGACTTCACCCCAGTCATCGGTCCTGCCTTAGACAGTCGTCTCCGAAGTTAACTAACCGGCTTCGGGCATTACCAACTCCCATGGTGTGACGGGCGGTGTGTACAAGACCCGAGAACGTATTCACCGCAGCGTAGCTGATCTGCGATTACTAGCGAATCCGACTTCATGAAGTCGAGTTGCAGACTTCAATCCGAACTGAGATTGGTTTTTTGAGGTTTGCTCCATGTCACCATATTGCTTCTCTTTGTACCAACCATTGTAGCACGTGTGTTGCCCCACTCGTAAGAGGCATGATGATTTGACGTCGTCCCCACCTTCCTCCTGGTTACCCAGGCAGTCTCTCTAGAGTCCTCAACATAATCTAGTAACTAAAGACAAGGGTTGCGCTCGTTGCAGGACTTAACCTAACATCTCACGACACGAGCTGACGACAACCATGCACCATCTGTCACCTTGTTAACCTCCGCTATATCTCTATAGCATTGCAAGGGATGTCAAGAGTGGGTAAGGTTCTACGCGTATCTTCAAATTAAACCACATGCTCCTCCGCTTGTGCGGGTCCCCGTCAATTCCTTTAAGTTTCACTCTTGCGAGCATACTACTCAGGCGGATCATTTAATGCGTTAGCTGCATCGGTAAATTCTCTACCAACTAATGATCAACGTTTACGGCGTGGACTACCAGGGTATCTAATCCTGTTTGCTCCCCACGCTTTCGTTCCTCAGTGTCAATGTACAACCAGTTAGCTGCCTTCGCCTATTGGTGTTCTTCCTAATATCTACGCATTCCACCGCTTCACTAGGAATTCCGCTAACCTCTTTGTAATTCCAGTTTGCCAGTATCCAAAGCGGGCTGGAGTTGAGCTCCAGTATTTAACTTCAGACTTAACAAACAACCTACGAACTCTTTACGCCCAATAATTCCGGATAACGCTCGCGACCTATGTATTACCGCGGCTGCTGGCACATAGTTTGCCATCGCTTTCTAACAAGGTACCGTCAATATAAAGTCATTTCCTACTCTATTTTTTCTTCCCTTGCAACAGCAGTTTACAACCCGAAGGCCTTCATCCTGCACGCTGTGTCGCTCCATCAAGCTTTCGCTCATTGTGGAAAATTCCCTACTGCTGCCTCCCGTAGGAGTCTGGGCCGTATCTCAGTCCCAGTGTGGCCGTACAGCCTCTCGGCCCGGCTAAACATCATCGCCTTGGTAGGCCTTTACCCTACCAACTAGCTAATGTTCCGCACCCCCATTTCTAAGTGAAGCTTTGAGGCTTCTTTTAAATTTTCTTCATGCGAAGAAAACCCCTATTCGGTATTAGCTACTGTTTCCAGTAGTTATCCCAATCTTAAAGGTAGGTTAGGTACGTGTTACTCACCCATTCGCTACTAAGTCAGTGCAAGCACTGCTTCGTTCAACATGCATGTATTAGGCACACAGCCAGCGTTCATCCTGAGCCAGGATCAAACTCTTGAAATTGATTTGTGTGTTTATTATGGTTATTGCATCTAGTTTTGAAAGATCTAATTTTCATAATGATTTTGCGTGAAAATCATACAAGTTTAATTATAACACTTTTTTCAAAAAAACCAAATATTTTATGTTTTTTTATTTTTTATAAAGTGTCGCAAAATTAAATTGCTTTATTATTCTACAATATTTTTGAAAAAATCAAAATATTTTTGTGAAATTTTTTTCTTTTTTATGTCTTTTATATTATATATATAGTAAATTGAAATTACTATTTTATTCATAATCTAAATCTATCGATTTGTATTTCTTCACCTTGCTCTCTTGCACCATCAAATCCTCCATTAAAAATTTTAAAAATTTGAGAAGATTCATATAAAGAAATAAAATCTATATAATCATTTGTTTGGTTAACCACTAAAGGATAATTGTATGCAAAATGTTCTTTTTGTTCATCATCATATTTAAATAATTCGGTTATTTGATCAAAATTACTATTAGCTATGAAAAGTGCTCCATTTCTTCTAGCAACTGTTTTTGGTAAAGCAAATAAAAAGTAATCTTTATTTTTTCAATTAAAATAACTAATACCTGAAAAAACATTTCCATCATAGTTTTGATCAATAACTATATCCTTACCTTTTGCCAAAGAATTTCCATCTGGAGAACTTCAAGTTAAACCACCATCTATACTTTTAGAAACATAAAATTTGTTTCTGTCTGTGCTTCATCCACCTGCGTTTCTTAAAAATCAATAAATTGCTCCATCATTAGCTTCTATTAGGGATGATTCTGATAAATTTGCTTTAAAACCGGTAGGTTTACTAATTTCATTTCAAGTTTGACCATTGTCATCACTATATAATAAAAACATGTCTGAAAGTGAATACATAGGTATAATTACTCTTCCATTTAAATTAGAATTTTGTTGATGGTGTAATTGAATTCCATTTCCTACTCCAGTTCCAACAAAAGGATGTTCGTTTCTCGAACTACTAAATTTTTCATCCATTCAAGTCAAGTTAGTTCATGTTTGACCGCCATCAAAACTTTCTAAAGATGCAACGTGGCTATTAAGAGCAAGAGCGTAAATTGCATATTCTGGTCTAACCGCTCCACTTTTGTATGGTTCATCAAGAACACTGTGGATTGTTTTTTTAGAATTTAAAATTTCTGGATTATCAAAATCAGTTTCTTGAACATTTTCATAAACCGAACCAGTGATGGTTCTTGTGTCACTGTGATAACTTAAATCCACATATGTGTTAGTTTCTTCTAAAACAGTTCTTTCTGTAAAGCTACTATTAAATCCAACTCCTGCTGGTAAAATGTATCTTCTGAATCAATTTTTTCTTCCATCTACTTCTTTCAAGACTGAAACTCTAGAATCAAATGAGTTAGGATCGTTGAGTTTAGTTCATAGTTTTAAATAAGCATTATTTCCAACGTAAAATCAAGGATTTCCCCTTTTTAAGTTGACAACAGATGTATCTTTTCCAGGGAAAACATCGAAAATTAACTGTAATTTATGTTTATAACTATTGCTAGTGGTATCTAAATATTTTATTTCGCTAATTATTCCATCTATTGCAATTCCTCCATTGTTTCTTTTTGGAACTACAATTTTGACTACATCATAATTTTGACTTCAAGTTTTACCATTGTCTTTTGAAATTTTAACTACTTGAGAAATAGAGTTATTATAGTCCCTTTCACTTTCAATTCTTTTATCAGCAGAACTTACTAAATCACCATTTGCTAATTTTATAACACTTGGAATACGATACGAGTGTGAGTGATCTTCATTGTGTTTAAATAATGTTTCACTAGAAAGTCTTTTTAATTTAAAGTGTTCATTTTCAATTACTTTTCCCTTAATATTGTGACTAATATACGGGTTTTTTAGCACTATTATGTTTTTTGAATTATTTTTATTGGCTATTTCAAATTTTTCATCAATGTCACTTGTATTTTTTAGTACTAAAGCCGTATTATTTAGTACAAAATAAAATATTCCATTATCTTCTGTATAAAAATTTGATTTATCACTTATTGATAATCTTAAAATTACTGCTTTATTATCAATTTTTATTCCGTAATTATCAATAAGTTTTTCATAATTGTTTTCTATCAAATTTACTAAAGCATTTTTTATAGATTTACTTTTTTGTTGGTCAAAATTGTTTGAAAACAAATCATTAAGAAGATTAGTAATTTTTTGATTATTTCAGTTATTTTTTAATTTTAAGTCCACAAAAACATAGTCTTTATATTGTGATTTTTCTCAAGCACTAGAATTTACTAAATCGGGTTCTAAAGTTTTAGATAAAGGAAATTCCACATTAAATTCCCTATTAACGCTATCAATATTTAAAGTTTGAAAAGAAGATTCTCCCTTATTTTTGATGGAAACATCTTCTAAAACATAATCTTCCCCTTTTTGGGAATTTTGTATTTTAAAAGATAAAGAATTATTATCTTCATCGTATTCTAAATCAGAAGCATATATTTCTTCGTTTTGTCCATTATTATTTTTAGTAAATTTTAATTTTATACTATCGTTAATTTTACTTAATTCAATTTTTCTTGTATCTAAAACTACTCCATTTAAAACATATGTAAGTTCACTATTTTCATTTTCAAAAGGATTTGCATTTAGTTTACTAGAAATTTTTAAATCAAATTTAGCATTGGATTTAAAATGAGTATCAGAATAAGTCTTGAATTTAAAAAGGATGTTTGAAGGATTATTAGAGTGCAAATTATAAATATTATTGTCAAAATTATTATTGATATTTTTAAATAACTCTTCTGGTTTTTTAACAAATTTTATATCTTCAAGATAATAAGTTTGTCCAGATGATAAATTATTTAAATTTACTTTTATAAAGGTTTTTCCTTGTATTTCGTTTAAAATTCCTTTATAAATAATATAATTTCTTAAATTATTTTGCTTATAACTAAATTTAAGTTCTAATTGCTTATTATCATCTATCATTATTCCATCTTTTGAATCTAATTCAAAATTTAAAATTGCTGAATTTTCACTTAAATTTGATATTTTACTATTTTTAAAATTTATTTGTGTTAATGAAGGTTGAGATGTGATGGAAATTCCTTTTATATTGATAATTTCTTTATTTTCGTTTTCTTCAATAACAACTGACTGCACATCAAAATTTCTATTTTTAGTTAGGTTTTTCATATAAAAACTAAGTGTTTTAGTTTGCTCATTAATTGTAAAGCTATCTACAGTTTGTTCTATTTTATTGTTATCCAATAATTTTAATTTAAATTTTTTTGTGGATATTGTTTTAAATCCTGAAAAATTCATAGATAACATTAAAAGATTTTCATCTTTTTTTAAAATGGAAAAATTAAAAAATTTAACATTTTCTTTATTTTCATTTTGTGTAGAATTATCTTTTTTATCTACAACATCTTTTTTAGAATTTTCATTAGTATTAAAATGAAAATTATTTAAATTAGATAAGTCATTTTTATGATCTTTATTATCATTCTTACTTTGTTTAGAAGTTACAAAAAAATATGTAGAGAGCGAAGCAGATGTTAATGTAGTTCCTAAAAGAGCAAGAATTAATATTGTTTTTTTAGCACTCTTTTTCATATTAAAAATTTTAACACTTTTTATCTATTCGATTAAAAATTATCAAAAAATTACATTTTTTTTATATAAAAATCATTTTTTTGGTTAATTTTAAATATATTCATTATAATTAAAATATAAGTAATTATATTAAAATCACCAATCTTGCAATAAAAATATAAATTTTATATTTTTTAAGTTTATCAAAAATAATTTTTAATTATAGGAGTTTTTATGAAAATAAAAATTAAAAATATAATCAAATCTTCTTTTGTTTTATCACCAATAATTCCTCTTTCATTTTTCCTTTCTGCAGAGCAAAATACAGATAATCAAAAGAGTGATATTTACAATTTTAACCTAAATATTTTAGCTAAAAATATTCAATATAAAGATAGTTACACAGTAATAAAAAAGGATATCAATTTTGTAACTAGTGAAAGCAAAATTAATGATGAATTAAATTCTTTAATAGATTTTTTAAAAGCAAAAGAATTTAATATTTCCATTTCTTCTAAAATAGAAGAGAATAAGACCAATATTGTTATTTCAAACTCAAGTACAAAAAATGATTATATAGATTCTTTATTTAAAAATTATTCTGTTTCTTTTGAATTTCAAACTAATCATAATGATGAATACTTTATTGAAAGTAATGATGCAAATATTTTCTTTTTAACAGCACAAAACGATAGAGGAATATACTATGGTATTCAAAAAATTCAAGATATTATTGAAAATAGTGATAATTTAGCTATTCAAAATTTTAAATTAAATGATTTTTTTGACATTCCTAACAGGGCCATTTATGATGATTTAAATTTAAGTATGGAAACAATTAAAGAAAATATTCAAATTTCTAGCAAAAATGGTTTTAATATTTATTCTTTCTTTGATAAAAACAATCCTAAAAATAGCGAAAAATGAAGAGAATTATATTCTGAAAAGGAACTTCAGAATATAAAAGAACTTTCTAATTTTGCACAAAAACATAATATTGATTTTATTTACAATATTGATTTTTTTCAATATGAAACTATAAATGGTGGCGATAATTATAGTTCTGATTTAGAAATTTTAAAAGGAAAACTTAAACAATTAATTAATATAGGTATTAAATCTTTTGGATTTGTTGCTTCTTCTGAAAATAATTTAACTACCGATCTTCAAGTAAAATCTTTAAATGATTTAACAAATTGACTTACAGAAATAAAAGAAAATTATGATTTAAACGACAACATTTACTACTTTTTAAACAATTCTAGTGATGAATCTATTCCTAATTATGTTTCTAATTTTAATGAAAAAATAAAAATTGTAATGACAGGAAAAGAAAATCACTACAATTTTAATAATGAATTTATTGATAGTTTTAATCGTGTAACTAGTAAAAAAGCTAATATTATGTTTAATACCATAAGTTCCTATAATAAAGGAACTATTAAATGAAATATTATTGATAATAATATTGAAAATAATTTTTTAGAAAAATTAAATTCTTATATTGTAACTGTTTCAAATAATACACAAGTTAATGATTTTTATCTTAAACAATTTAATCTTAAATTTTTATATAATATTCAAAATAAAGAACTCTTACAAAAAAATATAATTAAAAATATTTTAAAAGTAAATTCAATAAATGATAATTCAATTCAGGCATTTTTAGAAACTTACAAATATATTATTAACCAAAATCAAAATGATAATTTTAGTGCTTTATTTGATGTTTTGATTCAAAAAATCAAAAATAAAAACATTACTGAATCAGATTTAAATGAATTGAAAACTATGTTTCAAAATTTTGATAGTAATGTAAAATTATTGTTAAATTTAAATAATGATTTTATAACATCTTTAAAACCTTGATTAACAAAATTATCATTATTATCAAATAGTTTTTTAAATTTAGCTAACTCAATTGTATATAAAAGTCATAATATAATTTCAGAATCTAGTAAAAATCTTGTAATAACTGAAAAAATGTTGAATCAAGCTAAAACAATGGTTTTTAGTGATTCAAATATAAAAATAAATGGAGAATTTGATAAATTTATTCCTTATCTTGAAAAGATAATAATATATTTAAAAAATTCTTCAGAAATTTTAATAAATAAAGATATTCATAGTGTAACTCAAAAATTTATTAGTAATAGAGGTAATAATTCCAATCTTTCTTTAGGTGTGTCTATAGAGAATATATTCAAAAAATCAAATGAATCAGTCGCAGTATTTGATGGTAACAACAATAGAATTAATGCTAATGAATATATAGGTTCAGAATTTTCCAGTCCTATTTCTTTAAATAAAATTTATCTAAAAATGGGTGGTGGAGCAGATCATTTTTATAATTTTGTTTTTGAATATCTCCAAGATGGTGAACAAGAATGAAAAAGCATTGGAGATGCTTACGTTTCTAATAGAGGAAATTTTAATCCTATAACTATTGAAAATTTAAATATTCAAAATGTAAAATCAGTAAGAGTTAGAAATTTACAAGATAACAGCGACAATGGATGGATAAGATTATTTAATTTTGTAATAAATGATTATGACGAAAAAGACTCTATTTATGAATGATTCAAGGACGGAGTCTTTAATCAAACGGATTCTCCAAATTTACAAACTCACGGCGGTAATTCAAACAATATTTTAGATAACAACGAAAATACAGAATGATGAATTACATCTAATGGTTCAGGTAATTTTGCACAAAATGCTGCTGTTTCTATTTCATACCCTTCTAGAAGGTATATTACAAAAGTTTTAGTTGAGCAAGGTGCTTCAAAAGAATCAGATACTCTAACTGATTTTCATATTGAATATTTTGATTATGATTCAAATTCTTGAAAACAATTTGGTTCATATCATTTAAATAATAAAAAAAGACAAATAATTTCTGGAATTGGTTTCACAGATAAACTAAGAATAGTTAATGATGTTTCCAGACCTATTTGGTGACGTCTTGGAACTTTTGTAGCAGGCGGAGAACAAAAATCATTAAAACCCGAATTTACTATCAAAAGTCCAAATTTACAAATTGCCAATAGCGAAACCGTTAATAATGAATCTAAAAACAATCTTTTTGATTATATAACTGATAAAGATGATTCCACATATGCCTTAATTTCCTGTATAAACGATAATGGAACCATTAAAGAAAATGACTATTTAGATATTTTATTTAATGATTACAGAGAAATTAAAGCAGTAAGATTATTACAAAAAGAAGGTAATACTTTAAATCATTTTAAAATTCAAAAAATTATTAATAACACTTATACAGATTTAACGCAAGAAATTAATTCCAATAACAATGATGAAATTTCAATTGCTATTCCTGAAAATTCAGGAAAAATGAATGGAATTAGAATTATTTCTACTAGAAATTCTTTAACTTGATGAGCATTAAAATCAGTTGATATCATTAATAAAGAAGTTCCTACAAATGAAAATGTTTTTGTGTCCAACAAAAATAAAAGAAATAATTTCAATGTTCTTGTAGAAAATAATAAATTTACTTTATTAAATGCTGATTTAAGTCAAAACCAAACTTATACATTAGAATCAAATGAGTATATAGGGATTGATTTTAAAAAAATATATAAACTCAAACAAATAGAAAATCAGTTAAATGATCCAAACTTAAAATTGTTCTATTCCATAAATGGTGTAATATGAACAGAAATTACAGATGCTAACAATATAGACACAAATACAAAAGCTAGATACTTAATTATTAGAAATATTTCAGAGGTTAGTCAAGAAATTTCTTTTCAAAAATTAGTCGTTTATACAGAAAATAAGATTGAATTTGGAAAAATCATAGACACTAATCTAAATTCTAAAAATATCGATAAAAAGGTTGAATTTGACAACAATATCAATACAAGTAGAGTTTTTGAAAATCCAAGTGATGGAAAATTTGTAACATATGATTTATCTAAAAATATCGATATTGATTCAATAAAAATTTTCAATTCTAAAGAAAGTTATGATTTTCCAAGATTTATAAGTGTTGAAGTTTCTAGTGATAAAATCACTTGAACAAAAGCTTTTGATATTAGCGATGATTCAATAAATAATAATGCAAAACTATCTGAAACCACTTTTGGTTTAAACGATCCTAAATATCCTGATTTTAAATATTGAGAATCTTCTGATTTAAACTTATTAAATGTAAGATATTTAAGACTAAAAATAACTCATAATTATCCAGAAAATAAAAAATTAGAAATAAATGAAATTATCATCAATGATCAAAGTTCGCCAAAAGATGAGTACGATTTTAACTTATCCGGAACTAACCTAGATAGTAATCCTAATCTTATGTTTGATAAAGATTTGACAACAAGTTTTATTCCTACAAATTCCAACGGAATTATCAAAATTGCTTTAAATTCTGATGATATTAAAAATAAAATGGTTAGAATTTTAAGTGAAAATACATCTAAAAATGTTCAATTTAAAGCAAGGATGTTTAATCTAGAAAGTAACTCTGAAAAAGAAATTTTAATTGGTTCATTAGTTAATAATTTAATGTTTTTTAACTTACCTTCTAATATTAATGAAAAAATTATCGAATTAATAATTGAATGGAATGATTTTAAACCAAATATAAACGAAATTTCCTTTATGAACAATTCTAACAATGATAGCAGCAATGCTAAAAATTCTTTAAGAGAATTTATTAACAACCAACCTGAAAACTTTGATAATTGAACAGATGAATACAAAGATAAATATAACGAAATAAAGGAAAACTCAAGTATTGCTTTAAATTCCAAATATCTTTTAGATGCTACTTTTATAGATTTACAAAACCATTTAAACTTTATTAAAAATAAGGCTGAATTAGTAGCTGATTATAGTCCAATAAAAGAATTAATTGATAACAAAATAACTAATATAAATGAATTTTATACAGAAAATTCCTTTATAAAATATAAAAATAGCATAACAGATGCTGAAAAATTATTAACAAAAAGTACTAATATAAATAATTCTAAATTAGAGAAAATTAAAAATGAAATTAATTCAGCAAAATCTCAATTAATTTTCTCTATAAAGCAAAAATCAATAGCTTATGAAAATTATTTCATATATACTAACTTGGAGAGAGTTTTATACACTACTGATTCAATAAAAAATTTAGATATTGTAGCAACTGATTTGAAAAAATTACTAGATACAGTCGAAACTCATCCATCAACTTTTTTAGTTGCTAACAATTCTTTTAAAGAAAAAATTAATTTATTAAAATTAAATGAAAGTGGTGAAAAACTAAAAGAATTAAAAAATATTTTATTTGAAGCTGAAGCCATAAAAAAAGAAGATTTTAAAAACTGAACAACTTTACTTACTCATCTTCAAAATGAAATTCAAAAAACAAATGATTTAATTCAAAATAAAAATAAAACTTTTTCTTCAATAGAAGAGCAAATAAATATTCTACATAAAACTATTAAAGAATATGAAAAAGAAAAACAAAAGAAAATTGATTCTTTAAAAACTCATATTGATAATAATTATTTATATTTAAAAGATTATTTTATTAAAGAAACTTTTGCAAATTATAAACAAACATTAAAAAATATAAATAATAAAATAAATAATTTAGAAATTTCAGAAACTAATATATCTAACAATTTAACAGAAATTAAAAGTTCTATTAGTCAATTAAAAATTGATGAAAACTATCTAAAACAACAGATAAATTTAGTTAAAGAAAAAGAAGTTCAAGATTGGTTGAATCAAGTTTATAAAAACGTTAATACTCATCAGCAATCTCTTAAATTTTTAGATGATCTATATAATTACCAAAATCCAGATTTCTTAAAAAGCATAAACGAATATAAAGATTTATTAAGAAAATCAATAGAATCAATAAAAGACAAATCATTATATAACTCGTTATTTTCTAATATAAATAAATCTTATAATAAAAATTCTTTAGACAACCTAAAAGAAGAAATCATCAATTACAATAAAACATCTGAAAATAAACAAACTGATAAAATTAGTAAAACAAATAATATTACATCTATAGCTTTAGGTACAACTTTTGCTTTATTATCCATTTTTACATTAGGTGGATTTCTTATATATTACTGATTTTGAAAAAAGAAAAAATTAAAATAAAGTTATTTAAAAACACAAATCAAAAAGGATTTGTGTTTTGTTTTACTTGTTTAAAAAAATTTTTTCTATTTGGTTTAATTTTTTATTTTCTTTGTTTAATTTTAAAAATACTGCATTAAATTGTACATCGTTATCAGAAACTTTGAATCTTACTTTTTTGTTAAATCTCATTTTTTCATAAACTTCTTCAAAATTAGCACCAATTGCACTATTTTTGGGTCCCGTCATACCGACATCACTAATATATAAAGTTCCATTAGGTAGTTTTTTATCATCATTAGTTTGAACATGTGTATGAGTTCCTAATAATGCATCAACTTTTCCATCTAAATATAAACCAAAAACATTTTTTTCAGAAGTTGTTTCAGCATGAAAATCTATAATATGAAAATCTTCGGATTCTTCTTGTTTACTTATTATTTCATCTATTGCATCAAAAAAAGAATTAGCTTCTTCTTGTTTTCAAGGAGAGTTTAGTTTATTAAATGTTTTTCCAAGCATAGAAGTGACTCTAATATTAAAACCATTTATGGAAAAAACACTAGAACCAGAGCCAGGATAATCGCTTGTTATTACATTGTAAGGTCTTAAAACATTTTTATTATCAATAATTTTATATATATCTTCATTTGCTCAAACATGATTTCCAAGTGTAAAAACATTTACTCCGATTTCCATCATCTTTTCATAGTCTTCAGAATTTAGTCCTTTTCTTCCTGAAACATTTTCAGATTGAGCGATAATTAAATCTATTTCATATTTTTCTTTAACTACTGGTAAAAATTTTTCAATACATTTTATTCCAGGAGTTCCAAAAACATCTCCAATAAACAATATACCTATTTCTTTTTTCATAATAAATATATTTTATAGCATTTTTAATTTTCTTCTAATTTATCTAATACTTTTTGTTTAATTTCTTCAAAAAATGATTGGGAATTTTCTAAATATAATCTTAAATTTACTTTTCCTTGTGCTATGTTTTCTCCATTATATGAGTATCAAGCACCTTTTTTTATTAAAATTCCAAAATCTTCAGCTAATTGTGCAATTTCAGCATATTTTGAAATTCCTTGAGAAAAAATAATTTCCACATTTGCTGTTTTAAAAGGTATAGATAATTTGTTTTTTACTACTTTAATTTTTACAAGGTTTCCTGTTATATCACTTCCTGTTGTTAATTGTGTAGATTTTCTAACTTCCATTCTAATAGAAGAATAAAATTTAAGTGCTCTTCCACCAGGGGTTGTTTCAGGATTACCAAAAATTACACCAACTTTTTCTCTAATTTGATTAATAAAAATTACAGTTGTTTTATTTTTATTTAAAGAACCTGTTATTTTTCTTAAAGCTTTTGACATTAAACGTGCTTGAGCACCTATTGTTTGATCTCTCATTTCCCCATTTAATTCTGCTTCAGGAACTAAAGCAGCAACAGAGTCAACAACTATTAAATCAATTGCACCTGTTCTCACTAAGGTATCAACAATTTCGAGAGCTTGCTCTCCAGAATCAGGTTGTGATAAAATCAAATTATTTATATTTATTCCAAGATTTTTTGCATATGTTGGATCGATAGAATGTTCAGCATCTATAAATGCTGCTATTCCACCATTTTTTTGTATTTCTGCTATTGCATGTAAACTAATTGTTGTTTTTCCTGAAGATTCAGGACCGAAAATTTCGATAATTCTGCCTTTAGGAAAACCTTTAATACCTAAAGCGTGATCAATAGCTATAGAACCTGAAGAAAAAGTTTCTGTATCTACTGGAGGTTTTTCCCCTAATAACATAATTGATTCTTTACCGAATTTTTTTTCTATTTCATTTAATGCTTCTTTTAAAATTTTATTATTTTCCATATTTTTCACCTCTATTAAAATTTCTTAAAATTTACTTTTCTATTGATAAAAAAACAAAAATAGGAAAAAACGTTGAATTTTCCTATTTTAAGATTTTAATTTTAGAAATTTTTCATAAGCAAAATCTACTGCTTGATTAATTATTTGTTCTCTATTTCCGCTTAATAATAAAGGAAAAACTTCATCATTTATAGCTATATAAACTTCGCCTACCGCTTTATTTTCCATAACTGTTGGTCCTGCATTTCCTGTAAATGAAATACAAAAATCTACATTAAAAAATTCTTTGCCTTTTAAAGACATATTAAGTGCAGTTTCTGAATTAACCACACCTTTTGATGTGTTAACACCTAATTTTTCCTTTATTTCATTTTGGTAGGTCACCAATGAACCTTTGAAATATTTAGAAGCACCTGGTTCTAAAACCAATCTACTTGCAAATGCCCCACCTGTAAAAGATTCTACTGAAGCGAATGTTTTTACTTTCATTATTCACCTCATTTAAATTTTTTAACAGAAATTAAAATGAAAATAGCTGCAATTGTTATTCCAATTATTGGAAATCCAAAACTTTGTCATCCCATGTTTTCATATAAATTACTATATCCACCATTTTTGAAAACCTCAAATAAAGGATCTGTGGAATATTTTGTAGGAACTAAATATGAAAAATATTTAATAGCTGGCGCGTATTCTAAATTTGGTTGTCCATTTCCAAAACCTCCAGATAAAAAGGAGATAGGGAAGAAAATTAAATTAGCTACTGATGATGCTCCTATTGTACTATTTATAGTAGAAATTATTAAAAATCCCATAGAAATTGAAATCAAGAAAACAAGAGCAATTAATGGCAAAATACTCAATAATCCTATGTTAAAACCAATTCCAAAATCTAAATATTTATTAAAACCAAGTAATAAGGAACCTAATAAAGGAACTCAAATAATTACAAATAAAGTTCATACAAATTGGTAAAACAAACTAGCAATCATAAAATGTGTTTTACTTATATTGGCAGAACCAATTCTTTTTATAAGTGTTGATTTTTTGAAATCAACTATTATTGTTGAAAAACCTATTAATCCATTAGAAATAATTGTTGAGATTAAAACTCCAACAATTATTGATTTAGCTAGTGAATATATTTGAGTTTCAATGGTTGCTTGAGGTAAACCTGTTTTTTCTAAACTAGATAGTGTGGTTGAATAAGTTACATTTCCTAAAAGTAAGAAAACTAAAAATGGTCAAAAAACAGTAAAAAATGGACCAAAAAATCCTTTTCAGTAATAAGCATTAATTAATTTAAAAATAGCTTTCATATTTATCCTCTTTTTCTTAATTTTTCCTTTATTTTAGTTAAAAAACTTTTATTTTTTGTTTTTTCGTTTTCCTTTTGTTTTTCATCTTCTTCTGAATATACTGTATCAAAAAACTCATCAACAAATGTATCTATATTTCCCTTTGTTCTTAATAAATTATCAATTGTTTCATTTACAAAAATCTTTCCTTTATTTAATATCACAATTTTATTACACATTTTCAATGCTTCAGAAGTATTATGAGTAATTAAAATTAGTGAACAATTAACATTCGCCGCTAAATAATCCATAACATACTGTCTAATTTCTCTTCTTATTTTAATATCTAATCCTGTTGATAATTCGTCCAAAATTAAAAAATTTGGTTTATGTACAAGTGATAATAAAATATTTACTCTTTGTTGTTGTCCACCGGACAATGTATAGATTTGTTTATTTTCTAATTCCTTTAGTCTAAATTTCTTTTTTAAATCTTCAACATACTCTTGACTAACTTGTTCTCTACCATAACTGTCAAGATAAAAATCAATCAACATTTTTACAGTTATTCCATGCGGATATTTAGATTCTTGAAATTGAATCCCTAATTTTAGATTTTCATCTCATCAAACTTCACCAGATGTAGGTTTTTTGATTCTTGCTATGATTTCAACAGTGGTCGATTTTCCTGAACCATTACCACCTAACAAAGCTATTCTTTCACCTTGATAAATATCAAAGTTAAAGTTTTCTAAAACTTTTTTATGTCCATAAAACTTATTTATGTTTTTTAATGAAATAATTTTTTTCATAATTATTTAAAATCCTCTCTATAAAAATAGAAATTTTCTTTACAAAAATGACATTCTACTTCTATTTTCCCATCTTCATTCAGAATCTTGTCAATTTCTGTTTTTTCTATTAATTTTAATGAAGATAATACTTCTTCTTTATTAAATTTACATTCTCAAAAATACTGTTTTTCCTGTAAAAACGTTGCTTCCATTGAGTCTATATATTCATCTAAAGACATATTATCTAGATTATTATTTTTTAAAAAGTTTTCAATTCACACGATATCTTCTTCTGTGTGGCTTGGTAATAATTGAAAAATCACTGAATAAACTCTTTCAAGTGTTTGCTTGTTTTTAAATTTAACACTTGAAATTATTGCTGTATATATTTGTTCAGAAACTTTAAAATAATAGGCTAAATCTGTAACAATATCTGACTTCATTAGTTTAACTTCTCCACCAAAATGTTGAGATCCATTATTTCTTGTAATTCTTAAAAATCCATCATTACCTAAACCAAGAACAAGTGGTATATTTTCAAAATCTGAATCATCTTTTTCTGTAACAATATCATTATTATCTAATAAAGCCCTTAATGAACCATCTGTTCTTGATTCAACAATCAAATTTTTTATTGTTCCATTTTCACTTTTAATAAATGTAGTTACTTTTCCACTTTTTATTGATAAAATTGAAGAAAGTGGACCAAAAACAGAAATTGCTTTTGCTAAAACTAAAGCTGGAAATGGATTACATTTTTGCACTTCAATATTTTTTTGTGCTGATTTTGTTAAATCAGAAACTATTATCCTTATATTATTCTTTATAAAAATTTGAACTTTATCCATAATTTCAAAATTATACCACTATTATTTTTTTAAAATATAAAAACTATTACCTTAATATAAGGCTTTTTCAACTTCTTTTTGTGATGAATAAAATTTTCAAAAACCTAACTTGTTTTTTTGAGCATAATGAAAATCAGAAAGAAGTTGATCATAATAATCAATATCTTCAGTATAAAAAGGAGAAGTTTTATCAATTGAAATGTATCTGACTATTACTAGACCGTTTCTTAATAATTGACGTCCTATATCAATATTATTTATAAAAATTTTAGACACATTTCTTTTATATTTATCTTTTTTAATAATTTGAATTTGAATTTCTTTTTTATCAATCTGTTTTCTTAAAAAATTTCTCGCTAAAAGAGCATAATAATGTTTATTTCCTTTTGTTTCGACCCCATCTCTATCTTTTATTTCTGGAGCGTCTATTCCAAAAAATCTATACCTTTGATTCTTATTATCCGTAAATGTATCACCATCATAGACTGAATTCACAAAATATGTTTTTGTTTTTGTTTCAGTCTTTATAGAGCATGAAACTGTAAAAAAATTAAAGAATAAAAAGAAAATGAAAAGGATTTTTCCTAAAATTTTCCGCATAAAAAAATAGAGTCTATTTAACTCTATTTTCTGATCCAAATTCTTTAATTTTTTCAATTACTGTTTGTCTCATCGCTGCTGTTCCTGGAGCATATAATTTTCTTGGATCAAAGTTTTTTCCTTTTTTAGCTTCTCCAGATTCAACATATGCTCAAATAGCTTTAGCATTTGCTTGTTGTAATTCAGTGTTTACATTAATTTTTGCAATTCCTAAAGAAATTGCTTTTTTAATTTGATCGCTTGGTATTCCTGAACCACCATGTAGAACAAGACCAATTTTTGCTTTAGCAGAAATTTCTTGTAAAGCTTCAAAATTTAATGATTTTCATGAAGCAGGGTATGGACCGTGAATATTTCCAATTCCCGCAGCTAACATATCAATTCCTAAAGCTGCCATTTTTTTAGCTTCTTCTGGGTTTGCTAAATCTCCATTTCCTACGATTCCATCTTCTTCACCACCAATAGTTCCTACTTCAACTTCTACAGAAACTCCGTGTACTAAAGCAAGTTTGGTTAATTTTTTAGTATTGTTATAGTTTGTTTTAAAGTCAGAATGTGATCCATCATACATTACTGAAGTATATCCTTCTTTTATAGCTTTAACACAAGCATCATATGAACCATGATCAAGGTGTAGAACTACTGGGATGGTTATTTTTAATTCACTAATTAACCCTGTAACCATTCCATAAATGGTTTTAAAACCACCCATATATTTAACAGCACCTTCTGAAGTTGCAAGAATTAAAGGTGATTTCATTTCTTGAGCTGCTAATAAAACTGTTTTTGCTCATTCTAAATTATTGATATTAATGTGTGGAATAGCATATTTTCTTTTATATGCATCTTTCATCATTAATTTTGCGTTTACTAAACTCATTTTTCTCCTTGTTTATTTTTATTATGCTTATTTAATTATATTTTATTTTTGAAGAAAATTATATAATTTAATAAAAAAGTATTTTTTAAAATTAAAAGAAAAAGGAAAACTAAAAAATGAAAAAAATAAAATATGATTATCCCTTTGTTTTCAAAGATAATAATCAACCCAAAAATCCCGTAATTTTTGTTCATGGTTTTAATTCAAATCACAGCAGACACAATGTTTTTATGGATAAATGAACTTTAAGTGATTATTATGCTATATCTTTTCCTGGAAATGATTTATTAGAAGCTAAAAATAACGATGAAATTAGCGTTTATTCTTTTGCAAATCTTTTAATTAAATTTATTAAAGAAAATAATTTAAAAGATGTGGTCTTAATCGGTCATTCTATGGGTGGGGGAATAATTTCTCTTGCTTATTTACAAGAACCATCTTTATTTTCAAAATTAATTTATGTAGCACCAATGAACAAATCTTCACTAGTTAAAAAAGAAGATTACTTTAATTCTTATTTTCCAAAAACTTTTGAAGAATATAAGACATTTTTGAAAGCTTTGTATTATGATCCAACACCTTTATTTATGAATAAAGAGTTTATCGAAAAAGAAAAAAATAATTTTGATCCTTATCTATTCAACAATCCAACTATAGTGAAATTAGGGGAAAGTTTGCCAAATATAAATTTAATGAATAATATAGAAAAAGGTTTAAATTCAATTAAAATTCCTACTTTATTGTTACTTGGAGAAAAAGATGCTGTTATAGACAGGGAAAATTGTATAAAATATTTTTATAATAATGTTAAAAATATTCAAATAGAAGTTTTTGAAAAAGTTGGGCATATGATTTACTATGAAAACTTTGAAAAATATTTTAATATAATTAAAGATTTTTATTTAAAAGGAGAAAAAAATGAATAAAACAAAATTAAATATAAAAGAAACACAATTAGCAATTCAAAACTTAAAAAAAATATTTCAAGAAGAAATTAAAAAAGAATTAAATCTAACTAGAGCTACCGCTCCTCTTTTTGTTGAAAAACAAACAGGGTTAAATGATGGTTTAAACGGAGAATCACCAGTAAGTTTTACCACTAAAAATAGTGATGTTAAACTAGAAGTTGTTCACTCACTTGCTAAATGAAAAAGACAGGCTTTAAAAGACTATAATTATGACTTTTATGAAGGTATTTATACAGACATGAATGCAATCAGAAGAGAAGAAGACTTAGATGAATTACATTCATACTATGTAGATCAATGGGACTGAGAAAAAATTATAAAAGCTTCTGATAGAAATATTGATTTTTTAAAAAGCATTGTTAATAAAATTTACAAAGCAATTTTGAAAACCAAAGAAGAATTAAAAAAGCAATTTCCCGTATTAAAAGAAGAATTAGTTAAAAATGTTTTCTTTATTTCTTCGCAAGAATTAGAGGATTTATATCCTAACTATTCCGTTAATGAAAGAGAAAATTTAATTACCAAATCAAAAGGAACTGTCTTTATTTATCAAATAGGACACAAAATGAAATCAGGTTTGATTCAATCATTAAGAGCGTTTGATTATGATGATTGAAATTTAAATGGTGATTTAATAATTTATTCTCAAACTCTTGAAAAAGCAATTGAAATTTCTTCAATGGGTATTAGAGTAGATTCAGAGTCCATTTGTACTCAAGCAAATAAATCAAAAGCAGAAGTGGAAAAAATTTCACCATATCACTTTAATGTTGTAAACAATCTTTTACCTTTAACAATTGGGGGTGGAATAGGACAAAGTAGATTAAGTATGCTTTTACTTGAAAAACAACATATAGGTGAAGTACAATCCAGTTTTTGACCTAAAGAATATAAAGAAGAATTAGCAAAAAAAGGAATAAAACTTTTATAACAAGTTTGATTCTTTCTTTTTTATTTGTGTAAATGTGTTATTATTTAAAATACTAAATAATATTAGCATTTATTTATAGATATGGAGAATTAATGAAATTTATAGATGAAGTAAAATTGAAAGTACAAGCCGGAAAAGGCGGCAATGGAATGATTGCTTTCAGAAGAGAAGCACACGTTGATCGTGGTGGCCCTGATGGCGGTGACGGTGGTAATGGAGGTTCTATTTATTTTGTAGGAGATCCTGGAATGAACACCCTTCTTCCTTTGTATTTAAAGAAAATAATTAAAGGAAATGACGGGGAAAATGGTAGAAGAAAAAATCAATATGGAGCCGCTGGAAAAGATATTTATATCAAAGTACCAATAGGAACTCTTATTTATGATGGAAATAAATTGTTGCACGATATCATAACAGAAGAAAATTATTTAATAGCAAAAGGTGGTAAAGGTGGAAGAGGAAACACTAAATTTAAATCTTCCAAAAATACTGCTCCCAAAATTAGCGAAAATGGTGATTTTGGTGAAAAATTTAATCTAACTCTAAATTTAAAAGTTTTAGCTGATGTCGGTTTTTTAGGAAAACCTTCAGCTGGAAAATCTACAATTTTATCTAGAATTTCAAATGCAAAACCAAAAATTGCAAATTATCATTTTACAACTTTAGTTCCACAATTAGGACTTGTTCAAGTTTTTGAAAATTCCTTTGTTGCTGCTGATTTACCAGGTTTAATTCAAGGAGCGGCACAAGGTAAAGGACTTGGAATTCAATTTTTAAAACACATTGAAAGATGTAGAGTTATCGCTCATATAATTGATTTTGGTGACGAAACTAAGAATCCAATAAAAGACTATATTGAAATTAATGAAGAATTAAAAACTTATAATTTAAATTTAGAAAAAAGAAAACAAATAATAGTTGCTAATAAATCAGATCAAGAAGTTTTTAAAAAGCAACTATCTAAATTTAAAAGGAAATTTAAAAATTTAGAAATAGTGGAAATTAGTGCGATTGAAAATAAAAATATTGATACATTAAAAATCAAACTTTGAGAAGCATTAGAAAAAGAAAAAACCCCTATTTTTGAAAAAACTTTCTCTGAAGTTACAATTACTTTAGAAAAATATCACGAAGTTAAAAAAATACACGAAGGACTGTTTGAAGTGTTTGGTCCTGAAGTGGAAGAAATTTACAACAAAATTCCTATTGTATCACATGATAATTTAATGAGATTTAATCAAAAACTAAAAGAAATTGGTGTTTGAAATGAACTTATTGAACTCAACATACAAGCTGGTGATGTAGTTAGAATATATGAATATGAATTTGTTTGGGAGGATGAACAATAATGGAAGGATTTATTGGTTCAATTTTAAATACATTAAACTCAATGAAAGGTTCTTCACCACATATTTGAGTTCCAATTTTATTTGCTTTTTCTATACTTTTTTCTTTAGTTACCGGTTATTTTTTAAAACTTAAATTTACCATTTTTAAGTTTGTTTCCATAATTATAACTATAATTGGTACAGTCATTTTTTATAGCATTGCTAATAAATATGCTAAAGAACATTTTGATGATCCGGAAGGTTTTACTACTTTAGCTGCAACAGTAGTTGCATTAATAGTTTATTGAATTTTTAGATTTATTTTCTTTACAATTGCACTAGTAATAGCAATTTTCAGTAAAATTAAAAAGAAAAAAAGCAATAAAACTTTTACTAAAATAAGCAAATTAATTTATGGTGGTGTTTTTGCAGGAACTAATCTATTGTTAACAGTGCCAGGTGCTCTTCTGTTTTCTAATGTATTGCTTTTCCCTTCTGATAAAAAAACAAGTTATTCAAATTCTACAGAGATTGGTGTAAAAATACTGACAGGTGGTAAAGGTACAGGAATTCATAACTTATATGGAATTATTAAAAATGGAGCAGATCTTGCAACTAATATTAACAAATTACAAGATTTATTAACCAAAGATTATAAAAATTTAAGCGAAGAAGATAAAGAAACACTTAAAAAAATATTAACTGATGTTTCTAATTTAGTTAATGATCAAAGAATACAAA
Source organism: Mycoplasma sp. 613B (assembly GCF_054343485.1). Lineage (NCBI taxonomy): Bacteria > Bacillati > Mycoplasmatota > Mollicutes > Mycoplasmatales > Mycoplasmataceae > Mycoplasma > Mycoplasma sp. 613B. The sequence continues at coordinate 21,540 of NZ_JBTGVH010000003.1, forward strand.
ACATTGTATTTCCAATTATAAAAAATCAATTTGAATCATTTAATGTAGAACCTACTTTAAATGAAGTAGTTGATAAAACCATAAAAAGATTAACTGCAGATCGCCCAGATTACTTAGTAGCAACAGCAGAAGAAAAGAAAAAAATTGTTACTGAATACTTAAAAGAAAATATACAAAAATTATATAATGAAGCAAAATTAACAAACCCTGACATTGATGAACAAAATGCAAAAATTAAAAACTTACTTTCTAACATCAATGACAAAACAGAAAAAAAACTTGTTGATTTTGTAACTCCTTTAATAAAAAGTGAAGAATTAAAATCAAAAGTTGATATCCAAAATGCTTTAGAAACAATTATTTCTTTCTTCAAACATAAAGAATAAAAGTAAAAACAATCCAGTGCATCAAAGCACTGGATTTTAATTATTAAAAATCTCTTTTAATATGTCTAAATTTATCATAACTTCTTAATGAATTATTAAATTTAAATGTAAAATCTTTTCTATATTTAGAAAGTTTTGTTTCTAAATCATACTTATCAATAAACTTATAAAATTCTTTTAAAGCATCTTGAAATTTTTTGTCCATATTTTGCTTATTTTTATTATAGAAAATATGAATAAAAATTGAACATAAAACAGTTTCTTCAAATGTTTTTTCAAATAACTCATATTTATTTCTTATTTTTAATTGTAAATACAAGTAATCTAAATTTTTTGCTATTCCTACTATTTTATCTGTAGTATGACTTTTAAAATCTGCATTTGAATTTCAATCATATTTATACAATTTTTTATGAATATAATAAATATTATCAGTTAATAAAAATAAAACCAAAGCAACAGAAAATTCTTCATAAGCATAACCTAAATAAAAAGGTAAATATAAACTTTTATATCATTCTTTATTAATTATTTTATTTCAAATAAAAGTAAATTGCTCTACTTCAAAATTTATATTTTTTCTGTATTTTTCCCTTATAAAAATTCTTTTTTTAAATAGATTTATAAGTAAATTATTTTTATTACTAAATGAAAAATCAGAAAGGATTATATTGTATTTTTTCTCTGCTGAATACAATACTTTATTAAATTCTGAAATAGCATTAGGTTCAAGTTCATCTGTAAAATTTAAAAAAATAAAAAATTCAGTTTCACAATTATCAATTAAGTAATTTTTTATGTGAGAACTTTCTGAGTGTTGAACAAAATCAATAATTTTTATATCAATATTATTTTTATTTTCATCTTTAAATTTATGTAGAACTGTTTTAGTATTATCTGTAGAACCATTATTTAAAAACAATACATTAAATCTTACATCTGTTTGCTTAGTTATTGATAACAACAAATTTTTACAAGTTTTCTCTCCATTAAAAATCGGTATCAAAATAGTTATTTTATTCTTTGTTTCCATTAAAATCTTTCTGTAAATTTTCTAAATTGTATTTTTTATATCTTAATTTTTCATAATTAGAAAAAGCAATATTAAAAAGAGAAAAAAATTTAGTTTTATATTTAATTATTCGTTCATCAATTTGATATTTTTCTAAAATATTATAAAAATCAATTAAAACTATCTGAAACTCGTTTTCTTTATTTAAATTATGGTGAGCTCAAAAAATATGAGTGAATACTTTTCTTATAAAATATTTTTCAATATTTTCTTTATATACATTAAAAATGTTTCTTTTTTTAAGTTCGCTATATAAGAAATCTAAATTTTTAGTTATACTAACTATTTTTTTAATATTATGTTTTTTAGATAAACCTTGTAAATTTAAATCATATTTATATGTTTTTTTATTAATGTGATAACTATTTATTGTCGATAATAACGAAATGAAAGAAATAGGAAAATCTTCATAATTATAACCAACTAAAAAGGAAATGTCTAAATTTAAAAATCAATCTCTATTTATAGCTTTGTTTCAAATAAAAGCAAGTTGATCTTGTGTATATTCAATGTTATTTTTGTATTTAGGTTTTGTTAAAATTTTTGTTTTTGCTAAATTTAAAATGGGAATATTTTTAAAAATTAATGAAAAATGAGCAGTAATAATATCATATTTATGACTTGAATAGATGGGTTTATTAAATTCAAAAATGGCATTTTTTGTAATAAGATCATCTGGATCTAAAAATAAAAAATATTCTGTATCACAATTGTTTATTAAAATGTTTCTAGCATTTGCTAATCCGCCATTTTTTTCTAAATTTATTATTTTAATATTAAATAAATCATCATATTTATTTTTAAATTCATTTAAAATTTCTAAAGTGTTGTCTGTAGATGAATCGTTTAAAAAAACTAAATCAAATCTCTTATCTGTTTGTTTAATCAAGCATTTAAAAACTCTTTTATAATACTTATTTTTATTGAAACAAGGAATCAAAATAGATAATTTATTTTTCATTTGTTCTCCATTTATTTTTAATTAATTTTTATTAAATAATAGTATTACAATTTTAACACATACAAATGAAATAAAAATTAACTTTGTAAAAAGTTAATTTCTTATACTTTTATTTGAGATTTTTTAATTTTTTTCTTCATTGAATTTCGTGGTTAATCATATCTTCTAAACTATATTTTAATTTAAATCTTAATTTTTGCTGAATTTTATTTGAATCTGAAACTAGGAAATCAGGATCTCCTTCTCTTCTTGCTCCAAATTTAAAATTAATTTTTCTATTTAAAATCTTAGAAAACATATCTACTACTTCTTTATTAGAATAACCTTTATTGCTTCCTACATTAAAAATTTCACTTTTATGTTTATCTAAATATTTATCTAATAATAAGTGTGCTTCTGCTAAATCTTTTACATGGATGTAATCTCTTGTACATGTACCATCAGATGTATTATAATCATTACCAAAAATTTCAAATTCTTCTTCTTTTAAAACTTTATTTGCAATAACAGGTATTAATAAAGAATAGTTATTGGTTTTAGAAAAAAGACCTGCTCTTATTTGAGGATCTGATCCAGCAACATTAAAATATCTTAAAATTCCATATTTAAATTTTTCATTGGTTTTAGCGTAGTCTTTAATAATTTGTTCACAAAAAACTTTAGAGTTACCATAAGGATTTATAGGTTTCTTTGCATTATTTTCTTTGAAAGGTAATCCTTTGCCCTTTCCATAAACAGCAGCAGTAGATGAAAATAACAATTTATTTATAGAAAATTTATCCATTAAAGTTAAAACATTAATAATACCATTTATATTATTTCTATAATAATCAAGTGGTTTAGTAACTGATTCTCCAACTTTTATAAAAGCAGAAAACATAACTACTGTATCAATTTGATGATTGACAAAAACTTTTTCCATTTCATCAATATTGTTATGATCAATATTATAAAAAATCATATTTTGATCTAAAAATTCTTTATTTCCAGAACTTAAATTATCAATAATTATAACTTTATAGTTGTTATCTAAAAGGTAATAAGCAAACACTGACCCAATGTAACCTGCACCACCAATTAATAAAAAAGTTTTCATATTATTTTATCTCTTCTTTTTCTTTTATAAAGGATTTTATGCTATTTTTTAAACTATTTTCTCTTAATGCATAATCAATATTAGCTTTAACAAAACCTTCTACTGAACCTAAATCATATCTAATTCCATCAAGCTCACAAGCATAAATTTTTTGAGTTTCCATTAATTTTGGAAAAGCATCTACTAGCTGAATTTCACCACCAAAACCAGGTTCTAAGTTTTTTAATATTGGCATAATTTCTGGTGTAAAAATATATCTTCCAATAATTGCCTTGTTACTTGGTGCTTCTGAACGCTTAGGTTTCTCTATGGCATCCATTATTTCAAAAACTTTTCCGTGTCCTTGATTAATATGTTTAGGAACTACAATACCATATTTATGTACTTCATTTCATTCTACAGCAGATACTCCTAAAATAGAACATTTATATTTTTCATATTGTTCCATAAGTTGCTTAATTGCTGGTTTTTTACTGCTATAAATTAAATCATCACCTAAAATAACAGCAAATGGTTCATTCTTAATTTTTTTAGCAGCAACTCAAATAGCATGACCTAATCCTAGTTGTTCATCTTGGTGTATTTGTTTAATTTTAATATTAGGCTTTTTAATAAAATTAGTTCTTTGCAAATCATTTAATAAATCAGTTTTATTTTTTTCCACTAATTCTTCTTCTAAATCATAATTAACTCTAAAATAATCCATCATCCATTCTTTTCTAGGTGAAATAATAATTCAAATTTCTTCTATTCCGGATTCAATAGCTTCTTCTACTAAATAATCAATAGTTGGTCTATTTAAAACCGGTAATAACTCTTTATGAACCGTTTTAGTAAAAGGTAAAAATCTAGTTCCTCACCCAGCAGCTGGTATAATTAATTTTTTTATTTTCATATAAAAATTATATATATAATTTCTGTTTTTTTATTAAAATTAAAAAAATAACCGACATAGTTGTCAGTTACTTAACTCTATTCATTTTAATAACTTGTTGCACAAGTGCATCTCCTGGGAAATCCATAATTGTGATTCCAGAGATAAATCTATGATCTTTTTCATAGGTTTTTAGAAGATTTAAAACTTTTAGATTAGCCTGTTCAGCTAATCTAAAAATTGTGGTAGGTAAATTAGTGTGTGATGTGAAGTTTAAAAATAACACTCCTTTACCTTTATACTTGGTACTAATGTCATATTGTCCTTTGATAGCGTCATATTTGTCATTTGGCGTAGCTTCAAAGTTATCTTGTGTATAAAAAATATAAGGTTTTGCTGCTTGTCCACCTGAGTTATATTTTGGACCTCAAGAAGTATCGGTTGTAATTTCAGGATCTAGATCATTGAATATCATCATTTTTCCTCTTAAATCAGCAACTGTTGGTCATAAAGTTCCTTTGTATGATTCTCTTTGATATAAATAATCATAATGTTTTAAAAGAGCATTTTCGAATTTTTGTCTATATTGTTGTCTAAACTGTGCACTTTGACCTGGTTTATAATCTTCACTTTTTATTCTTAATAATAAGAATTCACTTGGGTGTCTTTGTAAGAAATAAGCAAAATCTCTTACAGCATTACTTAAGTTTGTTGTAGCATAAGTTACACCATGTCTTAAATTCATATTTTCATCAATTCTTAAGTCAAAAAATCTAATTCCTTGTTTTAGTTGTGTATCATAGTTATTAGCTTGTGTTTTTGCATAATCCTTACCAAAAAAGTAATAGAAACCTGTTCCTGAAAACATCGCACTATCATGAGTTCCTGGAATACTTAAATCTGAAATTCTCGCAGAATCATCTAAGGATTTCATTCAATCTAAATTATTTAAACTTGTTCCACTATAGTATCTAGTGTGCTCATCTTGATTATGTGGTTGATCATAGTTATAGTTTGGTTTTGGTTTCGGAGCAGGAGTTGGTTCAGGATTTGGTGTTGATGGTTGATTATTTGAAGGTTCTTCAATTGTTGGTTCTGGATAATCTGGTTCAGGCGGTGTTCCATCTGAAATTAAAGGTTTTGCCCGTTTAAATGGTTTAAAATCATCTACATTTGGAAACTTAATTGATACATTATCAAATAAAACATCGGTTATTCTAAAAATTCTATTATTATATAAAGAATTAGTTGAAAGAATTATTTTATTATCATAATCAAGAGCTATATCTTTAGATTTAGCATAAACCGTTCTTCTAGCCTCATTAACATCTTGAATTTTGATTTTGAGTTCTTTTTTGGCTGTAAATAAATCTTGATTTTTAAATCTTAAAACAAAATCTGCACTAACTCCATAATCAGATTCAAGATTTTTAACTTGAATTGATGCAACTTCTAATTTTCTAGCTTCTGTTCTAAAGTTTTTAACTACTTCTGGTTTGATTTCCAAACTTCTACCATCATAAGTAATACTTTGCAATACATATTCAGTATTATCGAGTAAATTATCAAGACTTAAACTTATATTATTATTAAGTAAAACGATATTTGTAAATCTTTTAGAATAATTATTATTAAAATTTAAAACCAATTCTTTTGTTTTATCAAATTGAGAAGCGTTTTCAAAAGAAATTATCATATTAGCACTTGAAGTTGTAATATGTTCTGTAGAAATGTTTGAAACTTTAATTCTTTGTGGGTTGTCTTTAGTTGTGAAAGAAATAGTTCTAAAAGATGAATCTTTTTCCATTGACTGATTGTTGTATTTAACATTATTTACTGTATAGTGTGTATTAAAATCTAAATTATTTAACATTAAATCAATTGTTGTACTATCAATTATTCTGAAATTATCAATATTTTTTTCACGATTATTTAATACAACAGTTAATCTATCGCTAGTTGAAATATCTTTTGTAGATCTTAATTTTAAAGTTAATTTAGCAGAAGCAATTTGAACATCACTGCTTTGTATTGTTTTTAATAAAATATCCTTTTTAGTGCTAAATTCTCGTGTATTAGTATTTATTTGAAGATCAATATTCTTGTAATTGATTCTGCTTATTCTATAAGTAGAATTACTATCTAAATTATTTAAATTTAGTGTTATATTACTATTATTAGAACTTAAAGTTGCTTCTTTACGAATTTCTGTATTAGTATTATTTTTAATCAAATAAATAACTAAATTTTGATTTTGTTCTAGTCAATCAGTGTTAGATAAATTTATATTTAAATTTGCTGAATTATAAGTTATATTACTAAAGTTTAATCCGCTAACTACTGTAACACTTTTTGCTGTGGTAAAACTTATATAAACTCCAGAATGATTTAAAATTATATTACCTAATTTTATATTTTTAAGTGTATAAGTGGTATTTGGATTTAATCCAGAAATGATTTGTGATAAAGAGTTGTTGGTGATTAAATTGTGTGAAAAAGTTTTCACTAATCCATTAGAAAACTCTAAAGTTATATTTTCATTTGAATTTAAATATTTAGGATTATTAAATACAACATTTATACTTGCGGAATGCTCATTAACATTAGCAACTGAATAATTATTAATTGATACAAAATCATCTGTTCTAAAATTAATTGAGTTTTCAATTAAATTTTTATTTTCATATTTAATTTGAGTTATAGAGTAATTTTGTGATTCGACTAAATTACTTAAATTTATTGTTACTATATTATTGTTTATAGAATAATGAGAAATTGTTTTAGTTTCCCCGCCTTGAAATTCGATTATAAAGGGATTGTAGGTATTAATGTCTTTAATAGCTCTAAAATTTAAATGTAAACTTGCTGAATTTAAAGTAATATTATCTATTGAAGTGCTTGTTATTTTAACATCTTTATTAGTTGTAAAATAGTAAGGAGAGTTCTCTGGTAAAAGATTAATTTCTTGGTGTTTTACATTTTTAACTTTATATGTTGTATTACTAATTAAATTATCAAAAACAAAGTGAATTTGATTATTCTCAACACTAAATGCATTAAAAGTTTTACTTATGGTTTGATTGTTTGAAGTATTTAGTAACTCTATTACAAAAGGATGATGAACGTCTATTCATTCTTTATTTGAAAAAGTAAAATTTAATTTTAAACTATTATAACTGCTTAATAAATTATTGATACCTAATAAAGAAGAAATTCTTTGTTTTGTTTTAAAATTGATTGTTTCATAATTATTTAATAAACGAATATTTCCATAATTAATAGATGTTATCTGATAATCTGTAAATGCAAATAAATTATCTAATTGAAAAGAAACTTGGTTATTGTTTAAAACATAATGAGCAAAATTTTTACTTGTGCCATTAGATAATACTATAGTTATAGGTTCTGAATTATTTAAATCTTTATTATTTTCAAATGTTAAATTTAAAGTTGCAGCCTCTGCTGTAATATGATCAACTGACTTACTTAGTAAATGAATATGTTTTGTAGTTGCAAAAACATATTGTGAATTACTATTTAAAATATTTTGTTGCTTATGTTCAACTTTGATTATTTGATAATTTGAATTGCTTTCTAAGTTTTGAAAAACGAATTTAGCTAAATTATTTTCAATATTAAAATGTGCAAATTCTTGTCTTACCACTTTATTATTAGATAAATTTTTTAATTCAAATGTTAATGGGGAACTTAAGTTCATTCATTCTTTATTTGAAAATTCAAATGCTAAGTTTAAAGAGTTATAACTTTTGTTATCTTCTGTAACATTAACTACAGAAGAAGCAGTTTGTTCTGTTCTAAAAGAATTAACATTTAAGTTATTTAAAATGTTTTTTCTATTGTATTTTATGGAAAAAACAGAATAATTTGTATAAGGAACTAAATGATTTAAATGAAGTGAAATAAGGTTTCCTTGTTTTTCATAGTTTATGAATTCCAAGGTTGTACCGTTTGAAAATTCAACAACAATAGGAACAGTATTATCTATGTCTTTCAATGAGTTAAAAGTTAAATTTAGAACTGCAGAATTTGTTGTTACAGAGTGAATAATTCCATTTTCTAAATTAATATTTTTGGTTGTTTGAAACACAAAAGAATTTGTTGTAGTTAAAAGTTGTGTATTTTTATGCATTATGCTCTTTAATTTATAAATTGTATTGCTTTCTAAATCGTTAAATGTAAATTTAGAAGCTTTGTTTATTAAATTAAAAGGGTTAAAAGTTTTAGAAATTTCTTCTTTTGTGGTATTTTTCTCTAAAACTATTGTTATTGGTTTATTTATCTCTATTCACTCAGGATTTCTAAAATTTAAAGTAAAGTCTATGGAATTATAAGTGCTTGAATTTTGAGTTACATAAGAAAGAGAACTTGGAATTAATAATGTTCTAAAGTCAATTTGCTCATTACTAATTAAATTTTGGTTTTTATGTCTTATTGATAATATTTTATAAGTGGTGTTTGCTGATAAACTTTCCAAACTTAATGAAATACTATCATTTTCCTTTTGATAATCATTAAATCTATATGAATCACCATTATTTAACTCTACAATTATAGGTTGTCTAGAGTCTACATCATTTATATTTTCAAAAGTTAGTACTAAAAGAGCAGAATTATGAGTAATGTTGGTTATTCTTTTATTAGTTAAGTTTAAATTAGGAAGGGTTTCGAATGAAAAATCCCTTTCTTTTTCTACATTATTATTATTTAATGTTATTTCTTCTAAAACATATAAAGAGTTTGAATGTAAATTATTTAAGTGTAAATTTAAACTATTATTTAAAATTTTAGAAGATAAAATTGAAATTGATTCTAAGTTTGAGAATTTTATATTGAATATAGAATTGGAATTGTAAATTAAATTTTCGAAATTTAAAGTTAAATCCACTGAATCAGAAGTTATAGAATTTACAGTAAAATCCCGTATTTTTGGATTTTTTAGAGTTTTAAATTGAGTATTTAAATTACTAATATTAATCTCTTCATTATCAATCATTATTGAATTAATAGAATAATTTCTATTAGGTTGTAAATTATCAAAACTAATTTCTAATTGATTAGAATCATTCAATATAAAAGAAGTTTGAAAATATCTCTCATTATTATCAAGTGTTATATTTAAATGTTTATTAACGTTTTTATCTATTACATTTGTAAAAGTTAAAATTACAGTTGCAGATTTTTGACTTATGTCTTTATATGAAATATTTTCAATTTGCAAACTGTTTTTTGTTTGAATTGTTGGAAAACTATGATCTAAAACCACCGTTTCTTCATTATATTTAAAATTAACAACGTTATAAGTTGTATTTTTGTTTAAATTATCAATTGTGAAATAAATATCATTTCCATTTACTTCATAGTTTTTTGCTTCTTTTTCTTCTTGCTGTCCTGAGTTGGATAAAATTAATTTTATTCTATTTCCTTTATCAAAAAGACTAATGTTATTTAAAGAAACTTTTATTTTAGCACTATTTTCTGTTGTATTAATAACTTCAAAATTCTCCATTCTTAAAGCTGAAGTATGAAAATTTCTATTTGTACTTTCAATAAATATCTCTTTGTTATTTTTGTAAATTTTATTTATGTAATAGCTAGTGTTGCTTTTTAAGTTGTTTAATATAATAGAACTATTTGAAGCTCTTCATTCTTGTGAAAATTGTTGAAATTGTCCTTGTTCATCTCTTGTTTCTATTACTAATAAATCTCCGTCTATAAAGGCATTTCCTTTGTTAAATGATAATTGAAGTTGTGCAAAGTGTGTATTTAAAGATAAAATTTGTATGTTAGTATTTTTTACTTCTTCCTCTTTTGTTTTAAAAGAAAAAACGTTAGTTGGATTATAAACTACATCATTTATTTTTAAATTTTCTATTTGATAAGTCGAATTTTCATTTAAATTACTTAAATGAATTTGTATTACATTATCTTCTTTTGTAAATTCAACATTTTTATAATCTTCTTCATTAACTAATTTAATTTTTATATTTTCAATATCATTATTATCTAAATTATCTGATAAGTTACTTAATTGAATAACGGCTGAATTTGTTGTTGAACTAATTTCAGACAAAGTAATATTTTTTTCATGTTCAATAACGATATCAGATGTTCTAAAAGAAAAATTAGAAACTTTACTTTTTAAAACATTCCCTTCAACTTCAACTTTTTTAACTTTATAAATAGTAGAAGGTAATAAATTATAAAAATTAAAATGTTCTGATAAAGAATTTTCATTATTATTGATGGTAAAATTAAATTCTTTTTCTTTTATTTCTTCCCCTTCTTTAAATTCTAAAGTTATTGTGATAATTTTTGAAGTAGAAAAATATTCTTTATTACTGAAAATAAAATCTAAGGTTGCTGTATTTGTATCCTTTTCAACTAAAGAAATATTATTTATAATAGGTGCTGAAAGTTGTGTTTTAAAATTAAAAATAGGAAATTGAATATTTTTATCATTGATTTTTATATATTCTATGAAATAGTTTTGATTATCCATTAAATCATTTAAAAGTAACTCTATATTTTTGTTTGTGTTGGAAAAAGTAAAAACAAAAGGTTCTATTTTTTTATCTAATTTTATTTCAACTTTTTGTAGCTCTATGTTTTCATTTAAATCTAAAACTAATCTTGCACTATTGGTTTCAATATCTTTAACTTTTATATTGGAAACAAAATAATGTTTTTCTAAAGTTTTAAAATTAAAATCACTATTATTTAGATTTCAAAAATCTTGATTATTTTTTATAGTATCTATTGTATAACTTGTGTCGCTTTGTAAATCATCTATAACAAAAGTGATTTTATTTTCAAACACGGAAAAATTATTGATTCTTTTTTCTTCGTTTCCATTTTTACTTCTTAAATTAATAAATATCTCTTGATCATTGGAAATTAAATTTGAATTATCAATAGATATTTCTAATTTGACTGAATTTTCTTTATTTTTTAGAACTTTAAAGTCTCTTAAAATTACTTTTTGTTTTTCTAAAGTTGTGAATTTAATATTTTTTTTCAATATGTTATGTTGATTATACATTATTTTAGTTATTGTATAATCAGTAGAAGCAATTAAACTTTCAAGTTTCAAATCAACTTTATGGTTATTTATATGAACATTAGAAAAATTTTGAGCTTTTCCATTTAAAAATTCAATGGATAAAGAATTAAAATGATTTATGTTTTCTTCAAAATCAAAATTTAAAGTTGCTTCTGTTTCTTTAATATTTATAATCTCTGTATTTTGGGCAAAAAATTGTTTATTTGTTTTAAAAGTTTTTTTAGCTAAACTATTTATTTGTAAAGGTTTGTTGTCTACTTCTATTCCATAAATAGTATAATTAGTATTTTCTTTTAGTTTATTTATTTCTAAAACAATGTTTTTATCATTAAATTTTCACTTTTCAGCAACTGCTTTTGTACCATTACTTAATTCTAAAGTAATTTTGGAACTTGGTGAAATTTCAAATTTATTTTCAGGTTGTAAAGAAACACTTACTGAATTTTCAGTAATGTTTGCAAATTCTATTTTATTTACCTTGTTAATTGATGCTTTTTGATCTCCAATAATAGGGTTTTTTTCTATTTGTTCCTTTTGTTTTTTAAAAAAAGCAAAAGGAAGAGTTGCAGCTGTAGCAATAAAACCAGGCACTAAAATTAATAATAATATTAATAATGATTTTTTCTTTTTATTTTTTATTTTCATCTCCGCCTCTTCTTACACTCATTTCTTTATTAAATGATACTACAAAAATCGTTTTAAAACAAAAGAAAAAAACATATTTTTTATATGTTTTTCCTTTATTTAAGATTTTTTTCAGTATGGAAGAATGTGAAGTATTCTGGATGAACTACATAACGCGATGCTACTGAAATACCGGCTTCATCATATCCCCATGCATAGATAACAACAAGATATTCAAAACCTCATTTATCAACTTTTTCATATTTTAATTTATAAGCCATTTTAGTAATTGCTAAAGGTGTTTTTACTAAGTGTTCTAGTATTGAAAATTGTTGATCCATTTTTTCTGGAAGTTCATATCTTCTTGATACATAATGTTCTGCAACCATTATTTCTTCTTTGTTTTTGTTAAAATATTGTTTTCTAAAAGCATTGAATCCAAGTAAGAAAATTATATTTTGACGATAGAATCATTGTGGTTCATCGCCTTCAATTCTTTCTATTTTTTGTGTTGTGGAATATTCGTATTTAATTAAAGATGAATAAGCTTTAGCAAGACCACTAAAATTTTCAGCTACATATCTTCCTAATTTGCTTCTTGTATAAATAGCACCTATTCCTTCTAGTTGTTGATAAGCATTAATTGCTGTTATTCTAGATACACCAAATTTTTCCATTAAAAAGTGCTCTGAAGGCATCAATTCATTTGGTTCTAAAACTCTATTTTTAATTAAATATAATAAATATTCTATTAATTCGCTTTTTTTAGTTTTAGATTTTTCTTTTTCAAATTTTTCTTTCATATTAATTTAATTATAATACAAATTATGTTATATGTAAATAAATTACTTATATATATGTTGAATATATCTAATGTTAGTTTATATATTTATATAAAATTACCACTTAGTAATTCTATAAAAACTTTAAAAAATCCTCAAGCAGAGAAAACTGTAAAAACTATTCCTAATGCAACGGTTAAAGAGATTAAAACTCATTTTGTAGAAACTGAAACTCTTTTTTTAACTTTTTTTACTTTTTCTTTTGTCATAATTAATTATCCTTTAATTGTTGAACCTTGTCTAGATATTGCGTTAAGAATTTTTCTTCTAAATAAGAAGTAAGTTATAAACATTGGAAGAATAGCCAAAATTGCACCTGCAAGTTTTACATTTTTAAATAATTTTATTGGATCATCCGGATCTGGATTCACCCCAACATCTAATAGATAAATATTAATTAATTGTACTGGTGAATCTTTTCCTAAAATTAATAAAGGTCATAATAGTGAATTTCAAGCAGCAAATGCAGTTAAAATACCAACTGTTCATATGGTTGGTGTCACCATTGGAATTGCAACTTTGAAAAAGAAATTAATTCCTGTACATCCATCTACCATTGCAGCTTCTTTTATTCTATCAGGAATATCTTCAAAAGCATTTCTGAACATAAAACCAGAAAATACAGAAGCAGCATATGGCATAATTAAAGATATAGATAATCAAAAAGCATTTGTTTCTCATTTTAGTGTTATTATCGTTTTATATTGTCCAATAAAAAGGGCAACTTCTGGCAAAATTAGTATTGAGAGAAAAAACAATCAAGATAGTTTTTTAAATTTTCATTTTTTTAATGAAAAAGCATATCCAAATGTAGCAGAAAAGAAGAGTTTTACAATAACTGATACAAAAGTTACTAAAAGACTTCAACCCAAAGCTTCTCAATAACCATCATTTAAAGCTCTTGAAAAATTATCTCATTGAAATTTTTCTGGAAATAAAACAATTTCATTAACTCTTTCGTTTGCTTGATCATCTGGTGCCAGAGCAAAAACAAGCATAAAATAAAAAGGAAAAATAATTATTACACCAAAAACCAGTAAGATTAATAATTTAACTGACAAGGATAAAATGGATTTTCATAAAGAAACATTTCTAACTTCAGAAGAAATTTTTTCTATTTTTCTTTGTGAAATCTTATTTGAGATTCAGTTTTGTAACTTTAACAGCATTCAGAACATGTCTTTCTCCTAACTTATTTATTGTTAATAAAATTATTTTTATTCCTTGTTTTAAGAAAGTTGATAAGGCTAAACCAAGAAGAAAGAGAATAATTGTAGCTGCTCCAGCTAAATCATAATGTCCTTGTTTTACCATATCATAGATAAAGAGAATTATGGTGGAACCACCATTAGTTTTTGCTGCATTTAAATCATTATTAAATATAGCAATAGGGAAAACTTTTATTCCACCTATAATTCCTATTGTAATTAAGAAATTTAAAGTTTTTGTTATTGATGGTAAGGTAATTTTGAAAAATTGTTTAGTTTTTGAAGCGCCATCGATAGCAGCTGCTTTGTAAAGAGTTCTATCAACTCCAAGCATTGCTGTTGTAATGATCAAAATTTGAAAAGCTAAATTTTTTCATATTCCATATACTAAAATCACAAAAATAGCATTATATGATTGATAGCGTCCAGAATTTAATCATCTAGTTTCAATTCCAAAAATTTTGTTAACTATACCTATTTGTGTATCAAATATATAGGCAAAAGTTATGGAAATAGCAATTGCACTTGTTATATAAGGTAAAAAGAAAACTGTTTGTCAAAATCCTCTTGCTCACTTTCGAACAAGTGAAGAAATAACACTAGAAATTAATATCGAAATAACTAAAGTTATTGGTAAAGATAAAATGGAATAAATTAATGAATTTCTAACACCAATTTTAAAGTTATTATCATTTAACACATCTACAAAGGCATTAAATCCATATTCAATTTGTTGAGCATCGTTTGGATCTGATTGATAACTAATTGATGAACCGATTGAAAAAATAAAAGGGAAAATTGTAAATAAAATTATAATGAATAAAGAAGGTAATAAAAGTAAAAAAGGTTTTCAGTAAGCAACTTTTTTATCTAAAATCCCTAAATCTTTTTTAGTTTGTTTTTGTTTTCTTTGCAAAAGAAATGAATAAATTTTTCTCATTAGATATCAATTCTTTCTTTAGTTATTGAATCGAATAAATGAATTTTATTTGCAGGAATGTTGAATTTAACTTCTTCATTGATCTCATACATTTTTTTCAATTTTAAGAAAATGTTAAATGTAGCAACATTATCAACTTCTATTTTAGCGAAAATCTCTTTTCCTAAATATTCAATGGAAACTATTTTTCCTGTAAGTTTCCCGTTTAAGGATTCTTGAATATCTTCTGCTCTAATTCCTACTCTTACATTTTCTAAATTAGTTTCAAAGTGTTTTAATACTACATCATTTAAAAATACGTGATTTTCCTTTATATTTGCATCAAATATAGTCATTTCAGGTATTCCTAAAAACTTAGCAACAAACTCATTTTTTGGTTTATTATAAAGTTCCATAGGAGTTCCTATTTGCTGAATTTTTCCAAAAGACATACATACTATTTTATCTGAAATTGACATCGCTTCTTCTTGATCGTGAGTAACAAAAACAGTTGTTAATCCTAATTCAGACTGTATTTTTCTGATTCATTGTCTTGTTTGAACTCTTAATTTAGCATCTAAGTTAGATAAAGGTTCATCCATTAAAATAATTTTTGGTTCTCTTACTATACCCCTAGCAATGGCAACTCTTTGTTGCTGTCCTCCAGATAATTTAGTTGGTTTTTTATGTAAATTTTTTGTAATTTCTACTTTTTCAGCAACATTTAAAACAGCATTTTCTATTGCTTTTTTAATAGAAATATTTTTAGTTTGTAATTCTTTAAATCTATTAGTTTCATCTACATTTAATTTAGAAATATCGAGAGTATATTTTTTAATTAATTCTTTTTGATAGGAATAATAGTCATTTTTGGTTATTTGAACTACTGATTTATATATGCTTTTAAGTTGTTTTAACTCCAAATATTCACTATTTTGTTTTAATAATTGTTTTTCTTTTTCAATTTCATTTTTCAATGATTTTCTTAAATCTGAATATTTAGTTTTTATTTCTTTAATTTTAAGAGAATGTTCATATCTTGTTAATTTTGCATCTAAGCTTTTGTCTTTTAATTTTTCAATAGTATCTAAATTTGCTTTTTTCTGTTCATTTTGTTTTTTGATTAAAGCTAATTCATAATTACTATTAAGTTCATTTAATTTTTTATAAACACTAGAATTTAAATTATTAATTTCTAAATTTAATTCTTTATAAACATCAAAGAAGTTAAAAAGCAATTTATTAAAATTATCAATTTCTTGTTTAGTTGCACCATTTTTTTCTAAAATAATTAAATTTGCTTCATGCTGTGCTTTGGTAGATTTTTCAATCATTCTAACTTTTCAAGTTTTATCATTGGTTAAAGGGAAAGAAATATTATCATAAACATTTAAATGTGGATATAAAGCATAATTTTGAAATACTAAACCAATTTTTCTGTCTTGAGGAGTAGTTTTAGTTATATCTACACCTTCAAATAAAATTTGTCCGCTTGTAGGTGTTAATAATCCAGCAATAGCATTTAAAGTAGTAGTTTTACCACAACCAGAAGGACCGAGTAAAGTTACCAATTCTCCCTTTTTTATCTGTATATTTGCATTATCAACTGCTACAGTTTCTCCATAGTCAATTACTAAATTTTTTATTTCAATAGCGTTTAACTCATCTTTATTTTTATATCTTTCATCAGCTGTTTTTTTGATTTTCCTTATAAATTCATATATCTCAGCTTTATTAATTTTTTTGATTTGCATTTTTCTCACTTTCTTCATTATCAACATTTGTTTTATGTCTTGATAAAACGTTATCTTCTGTAGATTTTAAAAATACTTGATATTGTGGAACACCTCTAGATTTATAAACTTTTTGTGCAAATTCATAAAGTTCACTTTCTGAATTAATATTTTGATAAAAATTTCTATGATTTTTCATAGCATCATAAAAAGCGTTTCACATTTTTATACCTTCATAATATTCTACATTTGTCTTAAAACTAACATCTCAAGCTTTTTTTAAATTTGGTAAGGTTAACCCTTCTCTGATTATTTCTACAGAATAATCTTTTCAAATATTGTTTTGTTTATAAAAAATTCAACCCACTACTCTTTCGTAAGATCTAGTAACTTTACTTCCATAAATAAAAGTTACTTCTGTTCCAGGAGGTAAAGTATTTTCTCCAAATTTGGATGCTTTTTCAGCTCAACTTTTTTCAAAATCATCTATTTTATGATCTTTACCTAAATTTTTTTCAGGTGTATCAATTCCAGCAACTCTAATAGATTGTTGTCCTTCTATTGTTTGGTTATCTCCAAAATCTAAAACAGGTGTATCTCCATCTTTTCATTTAACTATTTTTGCATTTAATTTTTCAAATGGAGGTAAATCAGTTGATTCTTTGAAATATTTAGCTTCGTTATTATTACAAGAAACAACAAAAGGTATCGCTATATATGGAAAAACAACCAATGAGGTTGCTTTTATAATTTTTTTCATTATTTAGTAAATGATGCTCCTAATAGGTTTTTAAGAGCTGCTAAGTATTCTTCAAATGTTTCAGCTTTACCTTTATTATTTGCTGCTCTATCTGCGTAATTAGTGAATGAAGTATCTATTCCATCTCTAAAAGTTGAAGATCTTGAATCTGTTGGGTCTTCATAAATAGCATATTGATCTTTGTCTGCACCTTCTGTTGCTTTTTTAAATAATCCAAATGCTTCTTTATTGAATTTATCATAACCTGCTGGTGCTTCTTTACTTAAAACTCCTTCAGAAGCCACAATGTATCCACTGTGTTGTCCAAAGAATTCAAGTGGAGTTAAGTTTGTGTAGTTTTTAGCTTTATCATCTTTACCAACTGTTCAATCTTGTTTTTCTGTTATATATCATTTTAAGAAATTTAAAGTTGCTAAATCTTCAACTTTATTTGAGTGAATACCAATTAAAGAAGGTCCTTGAGCAATAATTGTTTTTTTAGCATTATCAGTTTTAGTTGTATAGAAAGGATTAGAAACATATCCTAACTCATTTTCTTGAAGAGTTTCTGTAGAATCATGAGAAACTTTACGGAATCCATCTGATTGATCTGTTTTTTCTCATTTAATATCAATTAAATAAGCATCGTAACCACCTGATTTTCCGGCTGGAATAATATATTTTTGTTCTATTTCTTCTTTTAAATCTTTAAAACTAGAATTTGTAGAAGAAATTCCTAATTTTTCTCCGGCAGCTGCATTTGAAAACTTAGATAATTTTTGCAATGCATCTTTTCATTCTTGTGTTGCTTCAATGTTTTTGTTTCCTTCTTTATTAAATTCTGAAGCCCCTGTTCCATTTTTATCATAAATATAAACATATTTGGTATTAGCATCTACAGTTTTACTTGCACTATATAATTTAGCAATTACACCTTTAGCAATTTCTTCTGCTGTTGGTTTATAAATGTAATTTGCATAGTCCGCTGTTACTTTATCTTCAATTTTCTTAGAACCAGAATTGATTGTTAAAATGTATTCTGAATATCCATTTTTTGAAAAATTATGTCTATATCCAGCTGTTGAAGCAATTGCAAAAGCAAGTTGATGTCCTTTTAGACGATTTGACGAATAATCGGAATTTTCCTTTATAAATAGAGATTTTTCATTAATTAATTTTGCTATTTTTTCAAAACTTTTCTTGAAAAGTTCGTTTCTTTCTGTTCCTTTTTTCAATGCATTTACATAATCAACGGAAGTCTGTTTATCATTTAATCCAAATAAGAATTTAGAGTAATCTCCATCAACATCTGAAAATGCCATTAAGTATAATAAACTTGAAATTGAGTCAACTCCAAAAACATTTTCTGCTCTTTTGTTAATATCTCCTTCTGGTGCTTTTGGGAAGGATTTTTTGATTCTTGAAACTAAGTCAAATAGTGAATCATAACTTTCAAATACATCTCTTCTAAACTCATATCCACCTAAACCACCTTCAGCTTTAGTTGATGCTACATAGTCTTTTCAAACAGTTTTAACAAATGTTTCATCATGGTTGGATTTTGTGATTTCATCGAAAAACGCTTTATCTTCTGCTTTAATTGTAGCTTTTTTATCCCTTAAAGTTTCTGCTGTTGCTTGTCTAATGATGTAACCAAAAACTTCTTTGTTAATAGTTATAACTTGAGATGATCTACTACTTGGAATTAATCATAATGAATCTTTATCCCCTTTTTTACTAATTCCTGCTATTTGAGTATTGCTTTGTAAAAATTTGTCTGAGAAAGTAGATCTAACAGCTTCAGCTAATTTAACTGCTTTTTCTTCTGGTGTAGAACCATTTAAATCTAGTTGCATATTGTATTTAGCTAAAGTACCTACTATTGCTGGATAGTTGAATGCAACATTATATAAACTATTTGCTGCTTTTGCTGTTAATTTTTGTTCTAAGTCTGATGTTAATCCGTTATATCCACCATTGATAGCAAATAATTCTAATTTTAAATAATTTTTGTTGTTTGTATCTTTAACTTCTGCTTTGTTGTTTCATTTTTCTACAATTGCTTGTAATGCTTCAGTTTGTGCACCTGTAGAACCAAATGTGTTAGCTATTTTAATTGTTTCATCGTTAGTTTGATCAAATCTTGTTTCTCTGGAACAAGATACTAAACCAGTTAATGATGCCCCTGCTAAGGTTAAACTTGATAATGTTAATAATGTTTTCTTTTTCATATTCCCCTCTTTTTTTGTTTAAAAAAATTAGAACAAATGAATTTTGTAAAATTTGTTTAATTTTGTTCTAATGTTTTTTCATAATTAAAAATATTATAATCTAATTTTTTGAAATTTCAATTATTTTATTTTTAAAATTATTAATCCCATATTTCCAATTGAAATTTGCTTATTATTTACCTTGGAATTATAAGAATAAATGGTTTCTACTTCTACACCATCTTTAAGTTTATAATTAATATTATCATTAATTCCAACAGTGTTTATAAATAGATATTTTTCTTGTTTATCTTTACTTTGTCTAA
Source organism: Mycoplasma sp. 613B (assembly GCF_054343485.1). Taxonomy (NCBI): domain Bacteria; kingdom Bacillati; phylum Mycoplasmatota; class Mollicutes; order Mycoplasmatales; family Mycoplasmataceae; genus Mycoplasma; species Mycoplasma sp. 613B. Next base: position 41,611 of record NZ_JBTGVH010000003.1, read on the forward strand.
TAATAGTTTGGTCTGAAGTGTTTTCAAGATAATTTGAAGCATCTCCGATTGTCTCTAAATCTTGAGAGTACATAAAAGGGTGCTTGCTTCTAAAGTCTAATAAAAATTTAATTATTGAATAAATAGAATTTTTATCTTTAACTTGATCTTCAACATATGGGGTATCTTTTGAAAAATTTAAATGAATATAGTCATTTAGACTTTTCTTTTCTTTGAATTCTACTCTTTTAGATGTATCTTTTCATTTAAAAGGTTCTCTTATACCAGGATCACCAAAAGTTTTATTTGCATGCATCATTAACTCATCACCATGGTAAATAATAGGGGTTGATGGTAATATTAAAAGGTAAAAGTAAGCATTTCTTATTGCGTCTTTTTCTCTTTGTGATAGTGGCGTATTTAATTCACTTGCCTTTAAAGGACTATCAAAGGTTTCTGGATCTTTGGTAGGTCTTGGCATATTTACTCTAAATGAATTAATTCATCTATCAGTATCATGATTAGTTAAAAAAGGTACTCAAGGATGTTCTTGGTGCGATCCTATTTTAGTTAATTGATTATTTAAATCATCTTTATTAATTGAAACGAATCAATTTTCTTTTCAATGTTTTCCATCATAAATGGTTCCAAGTGCTTTTTCATTATTATAATTAAAGTATACAGTAGCTTTTAAAGCATCATCTAGTCACTCACCCATCATAAAAATATCTTTATGAAGATTTTGGGATTGAAGAGCTTCTTGAGAACTTTTTCTAAGTTCACTAAAGATTTTTTGTTCATTATAGTTATTTTTTGTTTCTCCCATTGAAGAGAAAAACTCAGCAAAAGCATCATATCTAAATCCATCTACTCCTATTTTGGTTCAATAAGATTGAATGTGTTTTAATTCTTCAATAACTTCTGGATTATCTAAATTGAGATCAGGCATTCCTGCTCAAAATTTAGAAGTATAAAATTTATTAGTTGCGTGTTTATCTTTTAAATTAGGAAATAAAGAGCGTAACTCTGAACTATCTTGATTAGTATCTTGTATTTTTGTACTATAAAAGCGATAAAAATTCTTGTATTTTGAATCACCTTCCAGTGCCTTTTGAAATCAAGGGTGTTCAAAAGATGTGTGGTTAAACACTAAATCTAAATAAACTTTTATTCCTTTTTTATGTGCTTCTTTTAGAAAATCTAAAAATGCTTCTTTTCCACCTAATTCTGCTGCTACATCTGTATAATCGATCACATCATAACCGTGATATGAACTAGCTGGATGAATTGGGGAAAGATATAATTGATCAATACCTAAATTAGTAAAATAATCTAAATTGTTTTTTAAACCTATAAAATCTCCAATACCATCGTTGTTTCCATCAGCAAAGGAATAAACCAGTACTTGATAAATAACTGAAGAGTTTTTTTCATTTTTGACTAAAGGTGCTACTAACTTTGCATTTTCATCATCTTCTTTATATGATAGTTTATTAGTTTTATCTTTATAAAATTGTTTGTCTCCTCAAAAAGAAAAGTCTTTGTGAAAATTATCTGTGTTGGTGCATGATGTTAATAAACTATATGATAAAAGCGGAAATGCTCCGCTTTTTATCATAAACTTAACTAGCGATTTGTTTCAAGTTTTCTTTTTCATTTTTGATTAAATATCCATAATTTTTTAAAGAAAAGATTCCAAAAATAGCAACAACTACAGAAAAAGCAAATAATAATCAACCTGAAATATAGTTAGGTGGATAAATAATTTTTGTTTCATCTCTTTCGTCGATTGGGGGTTGGAAAGAAAGTAAAACAGATACTAAAATTATCACTAATACTAAAAGAATAATGTTTATTTTAATTAATAAACTTGTATTATTTTTTTGCTTAATTAATAAAATTAAAGAATATATTGCAATTATTATTATTGTTAATCATAAAACTGAACTTAATACTCAAAATGTTTTAAATATAGGAATTTGAGGATTAATAACAGAACTTTCGTTAAAAGCTGCTTCTGTAGTATAAATTTGCTTTTCTATTTCTAAATACTTATTTGCTGAATTGTAAAAAGCAAAAAATAAACCAAAACTAACTAATGAAACAACAATACATAAAATAAAGAAAATTTTTCTATATTTGTAAGTTTTAAAAAAATGCATATTAATTTAATCTTTCTTCTGTTTCTTTATCAAAAATATGAATTCTGCTTTCGTTAAAGCTTACTCATACCTCTTGGTAAAGTTCAAAGTCTCTATTATTAAGAACTGTAGATACAACTTCAACATTATCGGAAATTTTTACAACAATTGATAACTCTTTTCCAAGAGATTCAATGTTGAAAATTTTTCCTTTAACTGAATTAGCAACTTCTTTTTCGTTGATTAAAACATCTTCTGTTCTAAATCCAACTATTAAGTCTTTGTATTTAGATAATTTTTCTTTATTTTCTTCTGGAAGATTTAAAGAAAAATTGATTCCATCTAATTTAAAAGTATTATTGTTGTTTATTCCATTTAGTAAGTTAATTGTTGGAGAACCAATAAATTTAGCAACAAAAACGTTTGCTGGTCTAAAATATAAATCTTTACTTGTTCCGTTTTGTTGAATTTTTCCTTCATTTAAAACAACAATTTGATCACCCATTGTCATCGCTTCCAATTGATCGTGTGTTACGTAAATTGATGTTGTGTTTAAAAGTCTATGAATAGAGACAATTTCTCTACGCATTGATTCTCTTAATTTAGCATCTAAGTTAGATAAAGGTTCATCCATTAAGAAAATAGAAGGTTTTCTAACAATAGCTCTACCGATAGCAACTCTTTGTCTTTGTCCTCCTGATAAATCACGAGGTTTGTTATATAGATAATTATCAATTTTTAAAATTTTTGCTGCATCTTTAACTCTTCGATCGATTATATCTTTTCTTTCTTTTGCAATTCTTAATCCAAAGCTCATATTATTATAAACATTCATATGTGGATAAAGAGCATAAGATTGGAAAACCATAGCAATGTTTCTTTCAGAAGGTGAAAGATTGTTAAATCTTTTGCCATTGAAAAGTAAATCACCTTTGGTAATTGAGTTTAAACCTGCAATCATTCTTAGTAAAGTTGTTTTTCCACAACCAGATGGACCAAGGAAAATACAGAATTTTCCTGCTTCAATTGTTAAATTAATATCTTTTAAAGTTCACTTGTCGTTTCCTTCATATTTTTTAGATAAATTAACTAATTCAATTTTTCCACCAGCTGTTTTTTGTCCAACTTCTCCGATTTCATTTAAGAATTTATCAAATTCTAAATCGTATGAATTAATGTCATCTAGTTCATTATTTTCTAAAATCATTTCTGTTTTTTTTTTCATATTATCCTTTCACCGCTCCGTCAGAAAGTCCTCCAACGATATGTCTTTGTGAGAACATAAATAGTACAAATGGTGGTATAGAAGCAAGTAAAGCACCTGCTGAATAAGCACCAACGTTAATTTCTTTATCTTCTGCTGTAATAAAGCTGTCTAACCCAACAGCAAGTGTTGTTTGATCTCTGTTTGTAATTGCAAATTTTGGTAGAATTACATCTCCAAAAGGAATCAAGAATGATCATAAAGCAATAATTGCTATCATTGGTCTTGCAACTGGTAATAATATTTTAGTAAATAGTTTTCAGTTTCCACAACCATCAATTTTTGCTGAATCATCTAATTCTCTTGAGATGGAATCTAAATAACTTTTAAACACAAAAGTATTTCCTGCAATTGCTCCACCTGAATAAATTATTGTTAAGGTTATTCTGGGATCGATTCCAAGTGAGTCCCTACCAAGAGCAACAATAATATAAAGAGAAATTAGTGAAGCTGTTGATGGAATCATTTGTAAAAGCATAATTACAGAAAGAGAATGTTTTGAACCTGCAAATTTAAATCTTGAATATGCATAACCATTAAAGGCAACAAATACTACAGTTATAAGCATTGTGCTAACAGCTATTGCTAAAGTATTTATATATCAATTTACATATTTACTTCTTACATTAGTGAATAAATAAGTAAAGTTATCAAAACCAAATTTATATAATTCTGGTGATAATGATAAATATTTTTTGTTAAATGTATTAAATGATGCTAATATCATTGAAACTACTGGGAATAAAATTACAAAAGTTCAAGTAATTAATAGAATATAGTTAAAAAATAAGAATATTGCTTCTGCTATAGTTAAAGGTTTAGAATCTGAAGTATGAATTCTTGTTTTGTTGTTTTTAAATGAAGAAAACTTTATTTTGTTTTCATTAATTTTACTTTTTAAAGAAAATTTCATCTTATCTTCCTCCTTTTGCTGCGTTTTTAGCAAATCCGTAAGCTGCAATAGAAACTGAGAACACTGATGCTAAAATAACAAGAGCTGATGAGAAAGCAACGTTTCCATCAATTTGTACTGCAGTTGTTAGTTTATAAATTCATGAAATAATAATATCTGAACCTGATTCACTAAATGTTGTTTGGTCTGAATAAGCAGGACCACCATTAGAGAATAAAGAAATAATTGTGAAATTATTAAACATAAATGTAAATTGTCCAATTAATAATGGAGCTAATGAAGAAACTAAAATTGGTAATGTAATATGTCTAAATAATTTAGAACGTTTAGCACCATCAATTTCTCCAGCTTCATAAATATCTTTTGGAATTGCTTGTAAGTTTCCAGTAATTAATAAGAAAATGTAAGAGTGTCCTAATCAAGTTTGAATTACTATTAATAGGAATCTTACTCAAGTAATACTTCCAAAGAAGTTAATACTGTTTTCAATTAAACCTAATTTAAGTAATATGTAGTTAATATATGAATTAGAATCCCCTTGGAAAGCAGATTTTAAGAAAATAATTGTAACAAAGGCAGGAATAGCTCATGGAATAATGTAAATTAATCTAAAGAATTTTTTACCTTTGATTTTTTCCATATTAACTAATACAGCAAATAAAGTACCTACTACAATTACTGAAAATGCTGCTACAAATGTTCAAATTAATGTTCATGAAACAACTCTTAAAAGAGAAGTTAATAAACCATTATTTCTAAATAATCATCATTTTCCGTATTGTGTAAACCCAACTCAATCTACTGTTTGAGCAGGTGGAGTATGTTGGAATCCTGTGTTTGATAAAGAAATAAATAGTGAAGTTATTAAAGGAACTACAACTATAAAGGCAATCAAGAATCAACCAGGAATTGATATTAATCAAGGGAAACCTTGCTCTGAAAGTCATTTTTTAGTTTGAGTTCAGTTTTGCGGTCTCATTCCTTCTTCAAGGAATTTTCCTTGTCTATAAGCACCCACTGCACTTGCAACTACATAAGCAATAGTAATTCCAAGCAAGATAAACGATGCTGCTGCCCCAAACATTCAGAACCTTGCATCTGGTAAAATACCTAAATCAAAGTTATGTGAACTTTTTCCTAAATCAATAATTCCTTGAATTCCACCAATTTTATTTCAAGTAATACCTAATGAAAAAGGTACAAATACTAAGTATAAAAAGACACTTAATAAAGTTAAAAGGATTCCTTTTTTATACTCTTTAAATAATATTAATTGTGCTAAACCTGGAAATAGTAAATTAAGGAATAATCCTTTATATTTAGCACCTTTTTTATTTTCAGTTGGAATTTGTTTTATAGCTTCAACCACTTTAGATTCATAAATCTTTTTAGTAATTTTAAGCTGAGCAGATAATCTGCTATATTGTGTTTTAACTACAACTTTATTTTTTTCTTTTTCATTATGTAGTTTTAATGAAACTAATTTTTCTTTATAAAGGATTTTTTCTTCTTTTAATTTAAAAGCATAAGCTTTTTTAGTGATGTCTTTCTTTTTGAAACGATCTTTTAAAATAGAAAGTTTTTCTTTATATTCTTTTCTTAAATCAGAAATTTGTTTTTTGTATTTTTCTTTATCTTCTTTAGTTTCATTTAATGAGATTTTGTGTAATTTAAGTTTTGCATCTTTAATTTCAGATGCTGAAAAATTAAGTTGTTTATTTGAATCAGTTGCATATTCATATAAGGCTTCTGATTTTTTAAGAAGAAAATCACCATCATATGAATATTCTTGTTTTAATTTACCTAATTTTTTATAGTAATTAGATTTAACTAAAGCTTTAACATTTTTTATTTTTTTACCTTTTAGTAATAAAGGTAGATTTTTATTTAAAATGATGTTTAGTTTGTTTTTGTCATCTTTGTTTAACTCTTTAGTTTTTTCTTCAATTTGTTGTACTAAAGAATCAAAATGAGTTTGTATTTTAAGTTCAATATTTTGATTGTATTTATTTTTATTTAAAAATTTATTTATTAATTCTTTTTTATATAAAGAATAAATAGTTTTTAAATGTTTTTCTTCATTTAGTTTTAAAAATTTGCTAATAAGTAATGCTTTATTATACTTTTCATTAAGTTTAAATAATACTTTAGCTAATTTTAATTCTGATTTATATTCTTGTTTTAAGATTTTAGCTTGTTCTTGTTTATTTTGAAGATAATCTTTATATTTTTCTTCTTTTTCTTTACTTAAAGAAGAAATTTCTTGTTTTTTATTTTCAATTTTAGCAATTTTCTCTTTTAATTCTGATTTGATTTTTGCTAATTGCTCATCGTATTCTTTATTATAAAAAAATTCTGCTGCTAAAATTCTTTCTTTGTATTCTTTTTTTATTTTAAGCACTTCGCTTTTATACTCTTGTTTAGTTTCATGTTTAATTAAAGGAATTTGTTTTTCAATTTCTACTTTTTTAAGTTGAAATTTTTCTTTTTTAGTTTTTAGAGTTTTAAATAATTGTTCAATTTTTGTTTTCTCTTCTAAAACTAATTTTTGTTCTAATTTACTGAATTTTCCTTTATTTTCTTCAACTAAAGACTCCAAATCAGAGTAAATAAAATCTTCTTTTTTAAGTAATAATAAATATTTATAAATAATTAGTAGCATTGCCTTATGTCTTAATAATTTATGCTCATCAGATTTAGCTTTTTCTAAAATAGAAGTCATATTTTTTTCTTTTACTTCTACTTCATCAGCTGTTTTTATAAGCATTTTGTAATAATTATTTACATAATCTGCTGATTCAAAATTTTGTTTATCTATCTTTTTAATTTCAAAAATTATAAAAGATTTTAAACTATTAGAAATTTTTAGTTGTTTTTTTGTTTCTTTAACAACTTGAAGTTTATTTCTACTTGAAATTTTTAATGTTTCTAATGCTCTTTTTTGTTCAAATTCTAAATTTCTTTTTGCTTTAATAAAAAGTTCTCTATTTATTTTTTTCTTTAAATCAATTTCTCGTTTTTGTCTATCAAAAACATTTTTTGCTTGATTTAAAAAGTTAGAATAAGAAATTTTAGAATCATTTACTTTTCTGTCAAAAGATTCACCATATCAATTTCACATCTTGACTTTTTCCATTATTTACCTCCTTTATGTATTTTTATTTTTTCATAGTAATAATTTTGTCTCTTTAGTCTCAATTGAAACATTAAATAAATATTAATTAGTATCAAAAATGGAAAAGTGATACTTCAAAAAATAACAATTGTTAATCTTATTCAATTTTCTGTAATAGGCCCGCTTGAAAAATAGGGGACAAGCATAACTCCAACAAAAAGAGTTATCCAAACAAAACCAAATAAGTATGCGATTCCATTTTTTTTAGAAACTAAAATATTTACCAAATAACCTATTAAGATAAGTGAATTACTAATATAACCTACATACCTAAAGGTTAAAAAATTATTTATACTTTCTTTTTGAGATTCCAAGTTTAAATTATCATAAGAATTTGTTCCTAATATCAATCCATCCAGTAATCATAAAAGTAACAATATATTAGAAATAGAAAGAAGAATAATTAATAAGTAAAAAATTCTTCTTTCTATTTGTATTTTGGGTTTCATTATTATTTAATGTAATCTAATGCTTTACTACTATCTAAAGCAGCAACTGATTCTTGGAATTTTTTACTAAATTGTTCTTTTAATTTAGTTTGGAATGCTTCTAGAGTTTTAACATTATTTTCCGCAAGAGATTTATAAAATTCTTGGTTTCCTAAAATATTGTCATTTCATGTTCCTCAGAATTTTCCAAATTGTGGGTTACCTCTATCTAATCTTTCTTGTTGTAGTTTAAGAATTCCGTATCCACCGTCTTTTAATTCTGATGTTGAAGAAATAACGTCAACAACTTTTTTAGCAACTGATGTATTTGTAGCTTCTAAAATAACATCTTCCACTTCTTTAATTGTAGCATCTGTTTTTTCTCCATTTAGTTGTTGCCTTTCTTTAGGGAATTTTTCTGTTGCTTTTTTAGAATTAAATACTTCTTTATATTCATCTTGTCATTTTAATCAATCTGCTTCATTAAAGAAGTTATTCATATATAGTTCTGCAGCTTTATTGATAATTTCATCTGAAACAGTTGTTTTAGCATATTTATTAGAAAATTCTTTTGCACGTTTTTTAACTTCTTCTAAAGCTTTTGTTTGAGAATCTTTTTCTTTGAATTTAGAAGAAAATTCCATCATTAATTTTGCGTCTTCAGTTGAACCACCAAAAATGTATGTTTCAACTTTTCTAACGTGTGCATTCCCTGTTTGACCTACTAATCATTCTTTTTCAAACTCAGCACCAGATTTAACTAAAGAAGGTGCGATTTGTCATGGTTCAGTACCACCTTTTAATTCATCTACATTTTGAATTCCTAGTAGTGCAGAAATTGCATTTCTTATTCCTGTAGCTTCTTTTAATTCACCTAATTTATTTATTAATTCATCAGAAACAAAAGGATATTTATCTTTTTCTTTTACATAAGTTTCTTTATATTTGTTTTGGTCTCCTAAAGGATTTGTTTTATCGTGTTCTTGACTTCAAGATTTTTCAGTTCCATAAACTTTAGCTAAGTTTTTATTAACTTCTGATAATAAATCATTGTATGCTTTAAATAAAGCATCATTGCTTGAATAATGTGTTTTTGTAACCATTGCTGTTAATTTAGAACTTCCTGTTGCAGCATCTCTATCTGAAAAATCTCTTAATTCTTTTTGTGTATTTGTAAAGTAAGGAACTTTTGTATCACCTTTAAAGTATCCATAGTATGATTCTGTTTTGAAAATTAATTTTAATACTTCTGCAATAGCTGCTTGTCTATCAGCAACTGCACCATTGTTTCTTGAGTTAATTGCTCATGATCATGTTCCTGGTGCTTGTGTATATCTAAGATCATCTTTTAATTTTGGAGCATTAAAGAATGTAGTAATTCCTTGTTGTGAAACTGTACCAAAATCTCATGAACCAACAAATGCATAATCAAGTTTTTTATTATGTAACAACTCAACAACTTTATTTTGAACATCACCTTGGTTATTTTGTAAAAGAACTTTTAAAGCACCTTGGTCGATTCCTCTTTGTCCTCATACTGTGCTTTTGTATTCGTCAGCATTTTTAACAAAAGCCGCTTCATAAACAGGGAACAATAATTCTCCAACAACATCTAATGCTTTTGAAAAATTAGCATTGTTTGGATCTCCTTTTATAAATCCAGATGATCATTTATTTTTTGTAGTATCTTTGTAAACGATTTTTCCCATTTCACTTGTGCTAAGAATTGATGCTAAAACACCATTACCATATCATCCATCTTGAATTCTAAAGAATGCTTTTCCTGCTTTAACTAATTCAACCATTTCATCGGTTGATGTGTTTGCTAATTCTGTTTTAACTTCATCAAGTGTTTTACTTGACATTACAACTATACCTTCTTTGTTGTGAGCAAAGTTGTAGAATTTTCCGTTGTCTTTGTTTCCTTCTCTACCTTTAAATGTACCAAATTCGTTTACAAAACTTTTTTCTGCATCAGTTGCGTGAACTTCTTCAAGAATATCATCTTTTAATTTTGGGTCTCAAGCAGCTAATGTTCTTTTACTTAATAAGTCTGTTATTCTATCGTTTGGTGCATAAATTAAATCAGGTGCATTTTTATCTGTGCTACCAACATTTGTAATAGTATCAATTGCTCCAAAAACATCTTTTTCAACAAATTTAATTCTAAATCCTTTTTTATATAAATCTGTTTTAGCAAATTCATCTTCAACTGCTTTTCAAAATCCTTCTTGCTTACCTTCTCTTGCAACAATAATGTCTTTTGAATTTGCAAACTCATTTTGTGCTCCACAAGCTACAAAAGCAGCCATTGGAGTTGCAAACACTGCTAAACTTAAAAATTTAAATAATTTTTTCTTCATAATTTTTATATATTTCTCCTAAGTTATTCAAAAACAATTTCATTATATTTTAAACAAGCTATGGAAACCACGATATTAAAAGGTGAAAGTACAAAAAGCATTAAAAATGTAATTTCTATTCAAACTAAAGTATGTCCTACTTCAGTTTTCGGTAAAATCCTTATTAATCTAATAATATAAATAATATTTGCAAAGAAAACAAATACAAAAACTGCTACTACTAATCTAAATTCAGTTTTTAATGATAAATCAAAAAATTTTTCTGCAAATGTTTCTTTATTATTAAAAGTAAATAATAATACCAAACATAGTAAAGCAACACTAAAAATTATTGCTGTAAAAAAAGAATATAAATGTTCAATAACTTTTGGTAAATACTTTCTTTCTAATGGTGGTTTTCCTAAAAATAAATTTTTCATTGTTTTTTAATTTCTACATAAAATATTGAAAGTAAAATAACTTCCATTAAAATTATAATACAAATATGCCGAAATATTCATTTTTTTTCCTATTTTTTTGAACAAAACCACCAAATTTTTGAACTTTTTTCCCAAAAAATAGGGAAAAAGGTTTGATATATAATATTTTTATATCAAAAAAATATATATTTTTTTTAATTTTAATTTTTGACTTTTGCTTTTGCTTGATATTAATAGAATTTTAATTTTTGGCATTTTTTTAATAATTTAAGCAACTCAAAAAGATAAAATTATAATTATTTTTCAAAAAACAAATTATTAAAATATAATTAGAATTATGAAAAAAGGAACATATAAAATAATAAAAGAAGCGATAGAAAAATTTGATAACATTTTTATTTTTCATCACATAAGACCAGATGGTGACTGCCTTGGTTCTCAATTTGGTCTTGGACAATTAATCAAAGATAATTATCCAAACAAAAAAATTTTTTATATTGGTGATTCAACTGGAATATTAAATTTTCTAGAATTTAATCACTTTGATGAAACTAAATTAAATGAGAAAGACTTTGAAAATTCACTAGGAATTGTAGTAGATGCTTCTAGTTCTGATCGTTTAGAAAAAAAAGAAATAATTTTAAGTAATAAAATTACAAAAATGGCAAGAATTGATCATCATCCAAATGGAGCAGATATAAACTACAGTTATAATTGAATTGATTCAAGTTATTCAGCTGCTGCTGAAATGGTTGCTTATTTAGCTAAAATGGCTAAATGAAACATTTCTTTAAAAGCTGCTCAATATATTTACACTGGAATTTATACTGATTCAGGCAGATTTTTTTATAGTAATACAAGTAAAAGAACTTTTAATGTAGTCGAGCATTTAATAAAAAAATCTAATTTAGATATTCACTTTATTCACAAAGCACTTTCAGGTAAAACCATGAAAGAGATTAAATTCCAAGGAAAAGTGCTCTCTAATTTTAAAAATCAAGATAAAGTGATTTGATTCCATGTTACTAAAAAATTACAAGATGAACTTAATTTAAGTTATGAAGAAGCAAACCAAGTAAATATTCTCTCTAATATTGAAGATAATAGAATTTGAATTTTCTTTATCGATCAAGCTGATAAAACAATAAGAGTAAGACTAAGATCTAATGGTCCAAAAGTAAATATAATTGCAAGAGAATATAATGGTGGTGGTCACGATAATGCTTCTGGTGCAATGATTAAAAATAAATCCAAAATCCAAGAAATAGTTAATAAAGCAATTAATCTTGTTAAAGAATTTGAAAAGGAAGAAAATGAAAATAGGTAGTATTCAAGAAATAACTAAACAAATAGAAGCACACGATTCTATTGTAATATTTCATCACATAAGACCAGATGGAGATTGTCTTGGTTCACAATTTGGTTTAAAAACATTAATAGAAGAAAATTTTCCAAATAAAAAAGTTTTTGCAGTTGGTGATTCTAAAAATACTTTAAATTTTTTAGAATTTAATTTCACTAACGATTTAAGTGAAGAAATTTTAAGAGAGTCTTTAGCAATAATTGTTGATGCAAATTTTAAAGAAAGAATTGAAAAAATAGAGTTATTAGACAAAAATATTTTTAAAAGTGTAATTAGAATTGATCATCATCCAAACGAAGATGATTTAAATACAACAACTAGATGAGTTGATTCTTCTTATATCGCTGCAGCTGAAATGGTTGCTGACTTAGCTTTTAGCAGTAATTGAAAGGTTTCAACAAAAGCAGCAAAATACATGTATACAGGAATTTACACAGATTCTGGACGTTTTTTATTCTCCAATACAACACCAAGAACCTTATCTCTAGCTGCTAAACTTTGAGAAACAGGCTTAAATATTGATGAACTTCATACAAACCTAACAAAAAACAGTGAAAGCGATTTACGTTTTCAATCATTTATTTTTAGCACTTTTAAAACATTTAAAAATGTTATTTACTATTCAATAACTCTTGAAGAACAAAAACAATACAACAAAACTCCTGCTGAAGCAACTAGACCAAATACTTTAGCTAATATAGATAATTACAGAATTTGACTTTCTTTTACAGAAGAAGAAACAAATAAATGAAGAGTAGAATTTAGATCTAATGGTCCAATTGTAAGAAATGTTGCAGTAAAATGAAATGGTGGAGGTCATGAAAGAGCTTCAGGTGCTATTATAAATGATGCAAAAGACATAATAAAAATAGTTGAAGATTGTCAGCAAGAATATGAAAGATGAATTAAATTAAATAACTAAAGTTTTTATTAATTAATAATTACTTTAAGATAGGAGAATAATTTTATGAGTAAGTATGATGAATTTATTAGATCATTAATAGATCAAAAGGAAAAGTTAGAAGACAATAGAACTTTTACAATTAAATTTCCAATAAGTTTACATGAGTTTTATCTAAATATGTTAGTAAATGATGACATTAATGGATATAGTATAAATTCTAAAATTGCTAAATGTTTAAAAATTTATATGCTAAAAGATCATTATGGTAAATATAATTCAACTAAATTAAAAAATTTATCAACTAAAATAATAAGAATTGATAAACCTATTATTGATTATAGTAAAAAACGAGAATTTATAAAACAATGAATAATTGAACAAAAGATTTATTTATCTTTACATAAAAATTTTACTATAAATGAATTTGAAGAACTTATGAGACAAGGAGAAATTTTAGTTAGTGAATAATATGATAAAAAGTTTAGAAGAATTTGATAATAAAATAGATAAACATAATGAAAACAATTTTATGAAAAATTCTTTTGTTATTTTTGATTTAGAAACTTGTGATAATAATAAATCTATTATTGAAATTGGTGCTATCAAAATAAACAATGGAAAAATAGTTGAACAGTTTAACGAATTAGTAAAACCAAAGAATTTTGAAGAAAATAAATGAGAACGTTTTAACAATATCCCTACCAAGTTAGTTAAAGAAAAAGGTAGAGATACAAGAGAAGTTTTAGAAGAATTTAATGCTTTTATAGGTGATTTAGATTTATATGCACATAATGGAGAAAATTTTGATTTTGTTGCACTAAAAAGAGCTTATAACGAAGTAGAACTACCTTTTCCAATTAATAATTTTATTGACACTAAAGAGTTTTTTCAAAACAGAAGTTTTTATTTATGACAGAGCGAAAAATGAAGTTTACAATTTCTTTCTTCAATGCTTGGAGTAGATTATTCAAAAGCACATCGAAGTGTTGAAGATTGTAAAATTTTATATGAAATATATTTAAGAATACAAGATAAAAAATATATTTTAAACTCTTTTAAAAAAGGAACAACACCACTATAATAACAAAGAAAATAAGACAAAAGAATATAACACAAAAATAATTAGTGAAGCAGAATTTTTATTAATAATTAAAGAAAAATTAGAAAAAAGTAAGTAATTAAAGTCTTAGCAGACTTTTTTTATTTTTCCAAAAAGTTGATTTTTATAACAAATTTACCCCTATTTTCAATTTGTTCCACAAAAAATGAATTTTTATAAACATTTAGTATAAAAATATTATAATTATAATGTTAATTAAAAAACGGAGGACATTAATGAAAATTATATCAATAGGAGCAAATCACGCAGGAACTTCATTTTTAAGAACAATGAAAAAAGTTGCTCCAAACGCTAAATTAGTAGCATACGACAGAAATACCGATATTTCCTTTTTAGGTTGTGGTATTGCTTTATGAGTTGGAGGAGAATTCCAAAACCCAGATGGTTTATTTTATTCAAGCGTTGAAGAATTAAAAGGACTTGGAATCGATGTTAAAATCGCTCATGAAGTTATCGAAGTAAACAGAAAAGAAAAATATGTAGTTGTTAAAGACTTAAGTACAGGAAAAACTTTTAAAGACACATATGACAAATTAGTATATGCTGGTGGTACATGACCAATTATTCCACCATTTGAAAACATTAACTTAGAAAACATTTTAGTTTCAAAAATCTTTGCACATGCTAAAGAAATTAAAGCAAAAGCAGAAGACAAAAATGTTAGAAATGTAGTTGTTATTGGTGCTGGATACATTGGAATCGAATTAGTTGAAGCATTCCACAAATACGGAAAAAATGTAACACTAATCGATATGCAAGACAGAATTATTCCTAACTACTTTGATGAAGAATTTACTAAAAAAGTTGAATTCTCAATGGAACACCACGGAATTAAAATGCAACTTGGTGAAAAAGTTCAAAAATTTGAAACAAAAGATGGTAAAAAAGTATCAGCTGTTGTTACAGACAAAGGAACATATGAAGCTGATTTAGTAATTTTAGCTATCGGATTTAGACCAAATACAGAATTAATTCAAGGTGTTGAAAAAACAGCTAACGGTGCTATAAAAGTAGATAAATTCCAAAGATCATTAAGTGATGAAAACTTATATGCAATCGGTGACTCTGCTTCAATGATTAATAGTGCTACAAAAGAATATGCACATATTGCTCTTGCTACAAACGCAGTTAAAACAGGAATCGTTGCAGCATTCCACTTAGCAGGAAACGAAGGAATTCCTTTCCCAGGATACTCAGGAACAAATGCAATTAATGTATTTAATTTCAACTATGCATCAACAGGTTTAACAGAAGTTGTTGCTGCTAAAACAGAAGGAATTAAAGAAAACTTTGCAGTTGAATACTTTGAAGACAATGACAGACCAGAATTTATGAAACACCACTTTAAAGTTTGATTTAAAATTACATATGACAAAAAAACTTTAAGACTATTAGGGGCACAAATCGGTTCTGAAGGTAGAGCAGCAAATCACACTGAAGTAATTTACATGTTATCTCTTGCAATTCAACAAGGATTAACATTACCACAAATCGCTTTAATGGATTTCTACTTCTTACCACACTTCAACAAACCATTTAACTTTGTAATTCAAACAATTTTAAATGCATTAAACTTAAATTACAGCAAAAAATAATTAATTTTTAATTTTTTCCCGATTTTTTCGGGTTTTTTTATTTTCCAATTTTAAAATTGTTATAATTAAAAAATGGAAACAATTTTTCAAATTAAAACAAGTAAAGAGTTAGATTTATCTTTTGACTTTCAAATTTTAAATCATGAAAATAGAATATTAGATATCAAAGTAAATGGTCTTTTAAGAGATATTCAATATAATGATAATTTTTTTGATTGATTTATTGAAGATTTATTATTCCTATTAGATAATAATAGATATCAAAAAAGATGAGATTATGGACAAATAAACATTTTAGGTATTAAAAATTTAAATCTTAATGAAAAAGATTATCATTCTTTTATAAAACTTTTCAAAAGTGTTACAAACTTTGATTTAGTAGTTAAGGAGTAAAATATATGAAAATTTATATTAGTAAAAATTATTCACCTTTTTATAATTTAGTTCTTGAAGAAATAATGACAAAAGATGAATCAAACACAGAAGACATTATCTTTTTATATCAACACGAAAATGCTGTTATTATAGGTAGAAATCAAAACGCATATAAAGAAGTAAAGTTTGATGTTTTAGAAAAAGAAAACATTGAACTTTATAGAAGACTTTCTGGTGGTGGTGCTGTTTATCATGATTTAGGAAATTTAAATTTCTCTTTTATCACAACAAACAAAACAGAAAGAAGTTACACTAAATTTTTAGAACCTGTTTTAGAGTTTCTACATACTTTAAATTTAAATGCTGAATTTAAAGGAAGAAATGATCTTGTAGTAAATGGTTTTAAATTTTCAGGAAATGCACAATTTATTTATAAAAATAAAATCGTTCATCACGGAACTATGCTTTTTGATGCCAACTTAAGCAAACTTTCAAATGTATTAAATCCAAGCAAACTCAAAATGGAATCAAAGGGAATTAACAGTGCTAAACAACGTGTAACAAACTTATTAGAACAATTAGAAAATAAAATTTCTATTAATGAATTTATAGATAAATTCGCTTTATTTTTAAAAGAAAAATATAACGGAACAATAGAAGAAATTCCTTCTAAATATTTAGAACAAATGGAAAGTATAAAATCAATTCGTTCTTCTAATGATTGAGTGCTTGGAAAAAATCCTGAATTTTCTTTTTTTAGTGAAAAGAAAACCGAAGGAGGAATTTTACAAATAAGTGCAAACATAAAGGAAAATAAGATAAATTCAATCAAATTTGAAGGAGATTTTCTTGCCAAAGTTGGAATAGAAGAAGTTGAATCTAAATTAATAAATCAATCTTTTGAAAAAGAAACAATTATTAAGATTTTAAATTCTATTAGTAATCTTGAAGAATATTTTGGAAACATCTCAGTCAAAGAAATTATAGAAGTCTTATTTGGTACTTAATCTACATATAAAGAAAAACACAGAAATAAATCTGTGTTTTCATTTTATCTTTTGCTTTTCTTTTTCTTTAAAATCAGTAATATTGCTAAAATAATTAAACCAATTACAGAAATAGATGATATTATTGGAACTCCTATTTTTAAAAAAGGATTAGTTTTGTTTTCTTCTTTAATTTCATCATTAATTTTTAATTGAAGTTCTTTTAATTCTTGTTCTGATTTAGCTTCTTCTTTTTGATTTGAAAATTCTTGTTGTTTAATTGGATTTTTTAATTTAGAAATTAAATCTTCTGTTTTGTTGATTTCTTCTAATATATTTTGTTTTTTATCTTCAAGTTCTTTAACAAAAGAAAGAAGATTATCTTCATTTTTATCTAATGTTTTTAGTTTATCTTTATAAAAAGCAATTTCATTTATTAGTTTTAAATCATTAATTTTTTTATTAATAGATATAAAATCAAATTGTGATTTCAACTTTGTTAAATCTGCTTTTATGCCCGAAATTTCTTTATATTCTAAAGTTTTATTAGAAATTTTTTCATCAGTACTATTAATTATGTTATTAATGTTGTTAAAAACTTCTTCGCTATAAATAGGCTGATATTTTACATTAAAAATTAATTCGCTTTTTAATAATTTTAATTCTTTTGCTTTTTCTAAACTGAAAGAGTCAAATAAGTTTTTTAAGAAATTTAAATTAGTTTCTTTATCTCTTAAATTTATATTATCGCTCATTATAATTTCATCTTTTTTATTAAATTCACTTTGTAATTCTTTAGATAATTCTTCTCATTTAACTCATTCATTAGTTAAAATATTTTCAAAATTAGGTCTAATTTCATTTATGTATTTTTCATTAAATTCACCTAATTTGTTATATTCTAATTTATTGTAATTATCAATAAAATTTAAGTTTAGTTCTTTATATTTTTCTTCATCATTTAAATTAATAGTTAATTGATGTTTAATTGCTTCACTAGAAGTAGCTAATCTATCAACACTTTCTGTTGTGTAAACACTTTTGTAAAGAAAATAGAATTTTCTTACATTTATTCTCGCTTCTTCTAGTTGATAAATAGAAGCTTCTAAATCAATTTTTGCTTCATTATATAAAGAAACTAACTGTTCTAAAGTTTCTTGAGTGATATCTTGGTTTTCACTTATGATTTTATTTATATAAGAATAAATTCTATTGTATTCTTGATATGAAAGTGATGTATACTGATGATTACTATTATCAATTTTTTCTGAAATTAAATTAGATAATTGACTTAAATCTGCTTTTAATCTCGCGCTTGCTATAACACTGTTTATTTCTGCAACAATGCTATCAATGGTGCTTTGATTTATGTTTGCTGAATCTTTAGTTAATTGCCCTTTTGCAATAACTTTGTCGTACAATTCTTTATCTTCTTGAATTCAATTATTGTAGTTATTGTTTTTTTGCAATACTAAATTATCTAGTTCTATTTTATTTGTTTCTGAATTAGTGTGTGCATTATCTAAAAAGGTAATTTCCGCTATTTTTGGTTTTTTATTAGTTCACTTAATTGATAAAGAAATTATTTTATTTTGATCATCTATTGGCAGGTTAAAACCTGAGTTTAAAGCAACTAAATGTCCTAATACAACTTCTTTTGTTTGATGAGTCTCTTCACTATAAATAGTTGCAGACACTTCTGCTAAACTTGGTTCTTGTACACTAACAATGTTTAAATATTTGTTGTTATATTCATTTTTAGCAAATGAATATTTTAAAGTACCATTTTCATTTTTAGGTTCATAGTATGTTCTTAATTTTTCATCAATAAGATTTAATACAGAAGTTTCTGGATTTTTAGATTCAATATTAGTTCCGCTAAAACCTGCAATGTTATTATTTGTTTGATCGTTACCATCATTAATTAAAATTTCATTTATAAATAAACCTCTATTGTTAGGATAATTGTGATTAATGAAAATTTTTAAATATCTTGCTTTTTTATTTTCTAAATCACTAATTCCTCAATATCTATAATTTGGATATTTAGAGTCATAGAAACCAAAATTTGTATCAAAAAGTTTTTTGTAACTAAATTTTGAACCATAATCATCAACAGTATAAACAGTTTCTCAATTCGTGTTATCTTGTGATATTTGAATATCTGCACTTCTTAGTCAATTTATATTATTAATATCTGAAAAGATTTTAATTGAATTAATGTTCATTAGTGAACCTAAATCATAAGTTAAAAAGTCTCTAGGTCTTAAACTTTTACTTATTTTAGAAACTGTTGTAAAATCTCCATCAAAAGCAAAATTTTCTTTAAAATTATCGTTTTCTAAAGGTGTAATATTTGTATCTATTAATTTACCAAAAACTGTTTGTTTTTCTGTTTGTATAAACATCTTATTAAAAGTAATATCTAAAGCATTTACTGATTGATTTCTAAAAATAATATATCTTGCCTGAGTTGGCGAACTTGCAATTGAATCAACATTTAAATCATATCAATTAACTCCATCAATTGAACGGAAAATACTGATGTTTTCAGTTTTTTCTCAATCTAAATCAATACCATTTATAGTTTTAGTTTCTTTTAAATCAATACCAATAAATTCACCAGAATTCATATGATATTGATTTTTAGAATTTTCTTTATCTATACTAAACAATTTATAAAGATTATCAACATGAGAAGTGGTTAAATTTTCTTTATTTGCAATATTAGATAATAAAAATTCATTAGTGTTAATTCCATCGAATTTAAAATTCACACTTTTTACTTCTCAATAACTTGTAGTATCTTGATTAGAAAGAATTTTAATTCCAGTGAAAACTCCGCTGTTTTCAGGTAATTTAATTGTGGTTCAATCATCATTTAACTTAACATCGCTTAAAAGTTCAAATGTTTCGTCATTAACTAATTTTAAAATTTTTACAGAAGGTATTTTATGTTTATTAGATTGTAAAATACTGATTTCACGAATAGCTCTTGGGTATTTGAAATCTACTTTAAATCCAACATTATTTTTTACAAAACTATTATCACTTGATGCTATAACAGTTGATGTGTAATCTGTATTATCAACTACATAATTTATAGAATTATTATATTCTGAGGCCCTAATTTCTTCTCTACCAAGAATTCTTGCATTATCCAAACTTGCTGTATATTCTTGTTTTTTCTCATAATCATCATAACCAACTCTTAGTCCTGCTATTCTTCATCAAGAACTATTAACCGTTGCATTATTATAAAATCTAAATTTATCTGTAAAAGCATAACCATGAACAACATGATTAAATTGATTTCCTAAATTATTTTTAGAACCAAATAATTTTCAACTAGAACTTGTGTAATCATAATATTCAATTTTAAAATTATTAAGTCTATCTCTTCCGTTTTCTTGACCTTGATCTAATTCTATTCTTGTAATTAGTCTTTTAGATGGAAATTTAAAGGCTACAATTTTATCTTGTGAAATTTTAGAACTACCAGGACCTGTTGCACTATCTGAGAAAGTTCATTGCGTAGCGTAATTATTATCTTTTACTGATTCAATACTTCCAGCACGTACTGCAATTCCTGCTGTTGAATCTTCCATATTTGCCTGTAAATCGGTGTAATTTAATTTATTTGTAGCAATTTCATTTTGATTAATTAAAAAATTAGTAATTCTTAATCAAGCTGCTTCTGGATTGCTTCTATTTGCAATCAATCTTACACCAGTTACATTTTTTATATTTAAATTATTTACAGTTATTGGTCGAATATTATCATGAAATCTTTCATAGATTTCTCCGTTTAAATCCTTTCAAACCTCATCATTTTGCTTATATTGAATACGTGAATAGAAAAAATGATCTCTTCCACCACCCATTTTTATATAAATAGAATTTAATTTTATTGGTTCTGAAAATTCAACACCAAAATAGTCATCTTTAACTATGGCATCTGGATTTGTAAATAATTTTTCTTCCCTATTATTAGCAAGGAAAATATTTCCTTTATCACTTTCTGGTGTATCTCTTCTATTGCTAATAAAGGTTAAATTAACTTTATTAATATCTACTTCTGAAAAATTTAATTTTTTAGTTTGTTCTTCTTCTAAAAAACCAATAACCTGTTCTATAAAAGGTTGAATATATTTTGTTCCTACTTCTGGTTTAACAAGAAAATTCTGAAAATCAATTGAATGATTTTCTTTTGAATTATTAACATTAAATTTTCCTAAGTATAAATTATCACCCAATTCTCCTACTTGATTATTTTGAAGATTATTTAAAGCATCTAGTAAGTAAATAACTCCTTGAGTTAAATCGTAAAAAGAATCAATTCAAGGGGAAAATTCCTTTACAAAAGAATTTTTAAAATAATAATTTTTAAGTTTTAATAACTTATTTTTTAATTCTATAAAGTCAGTTTTAAGCGAGTTAACTTGATCAATAGTATATGTTTTAGAATTAAGTATGCTTTGTAAATTTAATATTTTATCTTTAATGTTTAGTGATTCATCAATTTCATTTGGAACTGGAATGTTTTGATATAAAGAATGAGAACTAAAATTCTTAAATACCTCGATTAATTCTTTATATTCAATCTCACTACCAATTAAATTTTTGAATGATTCATTATATAATCTTTCTCTTTCTTCGTCTGATTTAATGTTATTTCACAAATAAGAGCTTAAAACATAAAGTGGTATTTGTGAATGTTCAAAAAATAAAGAAGGATTAAGAAGGACTCCATCAATTTTAGTTTCATCAAAGTTGATATCTAAATTCTCTTTAACACCACCTAAAATTAAGTTATTTTGCTTGTTTGACAAATTAATTCAATTGCTTCATAAATTAACTTTATTTCTTCCTGTAACTTCAATAAAATCACTTAAAAACTGATTGTTAACTTTATTAAAAGTTTTCCCTGGGTTAGTAATGATTTCGAAAGTGTTTGGAATAGTGTTGATAAATTCTTTTAATTTATTAACACTTTCTGCTTGATTTTTATCAAAATTATTTATAATTTCAAAATTATTTAAAGCAATAAAGATTTCTTTGTTTTTTGCTGGTAAATTATCAAATCATTCTTTAAATTTAGTAAAAAACTTTTCTTGAATAGATAAATTAATATCACTATTTTCGTTGAATATGAATCCAAATTTAGAAATTTTTAAATTTATTAAATCTAAAACTTTTTGTTTAAAATTCTCTAAATCACTATCAAAAGACTCAACCCTAACTTTGTTTGTCTGAAAAATATTAAACATAAAAACAGGTTCAATATTATTTTCTAAACTTTTGTTTATAAAAGGAACAAGAAAGTCTTCTTTTTCTTTGTTAGAATATTTTAATTTTCAATCTGCGTTTGTTTTTTTATCAAATCAGTTTCAATAAAAATATTTATTTAATTTTTGTTTTTTAGCATAATCAAGATATTTAAATCTTTGCTCGTTGCTTCAATTTGTGTTTTGTGAACCTTCAATAATTCCTCTATTTTTTGTTAAAGAAAAGTCCTTAATAATAAATTCTTCTATTGTTCTGTTTTTAAGTTGATTAAAAATTTGTTTAAATGTTTCTGATGCATAAAATTCGGAATTTTCCTTTAATCCAAAAGCACCAATTACATTATTTTTGCTGGTTAAAATGTAAGAATCATTTTTTTGAACAATATCATTACTTCGATTTATTTCAGAAAGTAATAAATTATCCACTGTTGTATCATTATTCAGTTTATTTCCAATAAGAATATTGGTTTTACTTTCTATAATTTTCTTTTGAGAAGTAAAACTATAATTTTTGGCAGATAATATGTTTTTAATGTTATTTACTGTATTTTCAGAAATTCCATCTTCTATAACTAAATTGATTTCGGAACTCAAAACATAATTTTTATCCAAATAATTAATGTTTTTTACATAAGGATTTATATTGTAGTTTTCGTGATTTTGCGAAACACTATTTTCAAAAGAAACTGATACAAAAAATGCAGGAGATAAGGTAATTAAAGGTATAAATTTCTTTATTTGTTTATTTTTTTTCATACTATTTCTCCTTTATTTCTTTCATAAATCATGGTAAGTCGTATTTATTTGGATTTACTGCATTTGCCCTTATTATTTGTGAAGCAAAAGAGTGTTTATTTTTAAGTTCAAAAGGGTGCTCTCCTTTTCAGTTAACACCAAAATAGTTATAATCTTGCCCATCATAGTTTCAACTTATAGAATATTGAAAACCAACTCCCGAATTTCATAATGATGCTAATGAATTATCGCCTATGAATCTCCCTGTTCCTGAAGCTCCCGCCCCAGAATAAAAAGGTGCATAATTAGTTTCATTTGCTATTATAAACCCTCATTTTCAACCACTTCCATAATTGCTTATTGGTCTATGATCAAGAATGGCAGTTTGATTTCCGCGTGGATAACCAATAGAAACAATGTCTTTTACTGTTGGTGAATTCATATCATTATATCTTCAAGTATAATCAATATTTGAATTACTTAATTTAAATCAGTTTTCTAAATAAAGTGCTAAATCAAATTTCCCTTCTTCTCTTGCTTTTGCAATTCCTGGATTAATATCAATAATTATTATTGATGAATCCAGTCTTTCTGGAGTTTTTCCTGTATTTTTTAAAGGATCTCCATTTAAATTGTATTGTTGAATCCCTATTCAAATAGTGGTTGATTCATTTCCCGATGTACTTGTATAATCTGTTCAACCATATCTACCTCTTGAAGCATAAGTTCTTGCTTGTAAAAAAGGTGCTGATATTGTTTTATCACTTGATTTAAAGAATAAATTATCGCCAGATATAAGGGAAAAATCGTGTATACTAGAAGATTCAGCATGGTGATTAGTCATTACATAAAATCTACCATCATTTGGATCATCATTTACTTTCCCTATCATAGAAGCGGTGGCAATTGCTCCACCTGGACTATAGGCAATTGCTCTTCCTATTACATTTCTAACAGATTGACTATATTTTCCATATTCTCTAAGTCTTAAAGGTTCTAGTCTCATTTTATAACCTTCATGGAATTTAAAAGCAACATTAGAATTAGGATTATAAATGCTATGATCAAAAAGATATTCCGGTTTATTAAAGAAAATGGTTGGTTGACTAAAGGTGTTAGGTTCCACTTTAGAATAATCAAAGAGATTAGTTTCTCAACCAAAATCTTCAGTTTGTTTAGTTGAATCATATTTAACTTTTAAAGTAGCGGCTCCAGCAGCAAATAAAAAGTTATAATTACTTAACTCATGAACTACTGATTTTGCTTCTTCTCTTGGATCAATAACTATTTTGATTTCAGGATTTTTAGGTCATACACTAAATTCAATATCTTCATTTTCCATTCATCTTGCTTGGATTTTAAAAGTAAAATCAGTATTATTTTTTGTTACTATTTTTTCTATATTAATTATTTTTTGATCTTTAATTTCATCATAATCTAATTCTATATCGAAAGCAGGATTTGGGGAAATTGTAATTTCTGTATCTCCGTGATTTATTGCTCCACCATTAAAACTTAGATTTAGTTTTCTGTTAGATGTATATGAGTTTTTAAAAAGAGGGTCTAAAATCTTGTGTTGTAGAGTTCAAGAAAGAATGTTTGCTTCTTTATCTACAGATCATAGTGCATCTTTTCAATATAATTCTAATGTTCTTTCTCTATGGATTTCATTTTTAGAATTATAAATGGTTCTTAACGAATTTGTATCTCTTCTTTCATCATATGAAGGAGCTGTTCGTTTATTTGTTATTGAAGATGGTTTAAAACCAGTGATTTTGTATCAACTATTTGCATTTTTATTTCAAGGTCTTACATATTCTGGGTCTTCTACTCCAAATTTTACTAAAGAAAATCTTATATAAGCTGATGTTTCATCAATTTGTTGAATTTCGTTTATTTTTATTTCACTAACAGCTAAATCATAGTTTTTATACGAAATAAAACCATCTTGATTTTTTATAGTAATTATTTGTCTAAGTTCGTTTTTGTGACTATTAAAATAACCAACTGTATTAGTTGCCAGTCTTTCTTTATCAATTTGCAAATCATCTAAAGTTAAATTATTCAGCATAATTTCAGGATAGTGAAGTTGTTGATAATCATTTACAAAATTAACCATAGAAAATTTTTGTTTAGTAGAAAATCTTTTATTTTGATGTTCTTTTTCAATAAAACCAATTTTGAAATTTAATCCTCTTTTACCAACAAGTTCAAAATCATAATAGTAAATGAAATATTTATTTTTAATTCTACTTACATCACCACTACTAATAGAAAACGGTTGTACATCCTTTGAATAGTTTCCTGTTCCAAAAGGAATATAAGCTAAATTATCTTTGTTATCTGTTTTATTATTTGTTCCGTTTGTAATTTGAAAGAGATAACTCGCTTTATAAAACTGTTGTTGCTGCACAAAATCTTTAGCATTTATAATACTAAAATAATTTGAAGGGTTACCATTATCTTGAATTTGCCCATTAACTCTTACTTGTTGAATATTGGATTCATTTAATTGTCTTAAAATATTTAAATCATTTTGATCAATTTGGTCAAAACCATCAAAGTCTGCCTCAGTTAAATTATTTCCTGTTTTAGGTTTTATATCTTCTAAATCAAATAACCTAAAATTTATCATTTTAATTGGGTGATTATATAAATCACCTAATGCTTGTATTGGTGCTTCTTCTCCATTTATTTTATATCAAAGAATTAAATCTGCTGATCCGTTATAGTTATCAACATTATTAACATCTTTAACAAAAATTTGATATTTACCAAATTTAGGTAAGTCATAAATTTCTTCCATTGCTTTTTTAGCATCTGCTGCTAAAAACTCAGAGTGTGTATAAAATATTCCTGGTTTAAATTTTAGTAAACTTCAGAAATACTCTTTAGTTCCTTTTAGTATATTTTCAATTTGAGCAAAATCTTTAGCATCTTTTTCACTTTGAGTTGCATCTGTGTTTAAAAAATCTACAGGATTTAATGTTGGTAAAATTTTAGACTTAATTATTTGTTTATTAAATAGAACATTGAATTGGAAATATAAACGATTTTCTTTATATGTTTCAAACGAAGTGATGTCAAAACTAAAAAAGTTTTCTATCCCTTTTGTTCTTGGTTTGAAGAAAATTTTCTTATTTTCTATTAAATTAAATTCACTATAAGATAGTTTAGATAGTGCTTCATAATCGACTTCATAAAATTGATCTAAATTATTTAAAACTACTTTATTTATAAAAGGCATTACATCCTTTTGAAAAGGAATTTCCTTTTTAATAGTAGATTTTAGTTTTCTATTACTTTTCAAAAATACATCTAGTGTTAATACTAAAATGTTTTTATTGTCTTCTTTTAACTCCGAATTAACTACATCAAAATCAAAAGTTTCATCATCTCCTTCATTTATAAATACTTTATAATTATTTAAATTTATAGAAGCAGAATGTAAATAACGTTCTACATCATAACCATTTGGATCTTTAGAAAGGGAAACGGTGTTGTGTTTTTGAACTTCTGACAATAAAGAAGACTTAAGCGATGTTTCATCATTTGTAGTTGTTGTAATATTTTGTTCATTAAATTCTTTTAACTTACTATAAAAATCATTAATTTTTGTCTTAATGGCAGGTAAATCTTTTATGTCAAAATCTAAAAGTTTATATTTTTCATTATCATAAATCTTGCTAAAATCCAATGCTTCTTGTTTTAAAAAGAAAGGAAGAACAGCATATGCATTTATTTTATTTTCATCAATTGCTAAATTAGTTTTTAAAAACTCTTCTTTAACTTTGTTTAGCAGTTCAAAAAAACTATTTATTTCATTTTTAAAAGAATTAAAATCTTCTAAATTTTCTTTTGTATATGTCTCTACTTTTAAATAATTTTTAAAACTTTGACTAATTGATGAATTCTCATTCACAATATCTAAAAAAGATTTAATTTCATTTAAAAATTCACTATTTTTTGACTTAAGTTCTTTTTCAAAAGAAGAAAGTTGATCTTCTGTTATAACTTTATTTACTCCAGAAATTAAATCGGTTTTTTGTTGTTGACTTAAATGTTGATTGCTATTTATTTTTTCAATTAAGTTATTAATTTGTGAAGATAACTCATTTGAACGATTATTGTTAGAAATTATATGATTAGTTATGTCTTCTATTAAATTTATAACCGTATTTTCTATATTGGTTAATGAATTTAAAGTAGAAAAATTATTATTTTTAATGCTTTCAAAATTATTAATTTTTTCTTTAATTTCAGTGCTTAATTGATCATTATAAATTTCTTTTATTTGGCTAATTTCCTTTATTTTTCCGTTTATTTGTTGAATTTGACTCAAGAAACCATTTTCATTTTCTATAGTATTAAAAACATTTTCTATATGGTTTTTTACAAAAGTAATTAAATTAACATCAAATTCTTGATTTTTTGATAATTGCTCAATT
The DNA here is from genome assembly GCF_054343485.1 of Mycoplasma sp. 613B. Classification (NCBI taxonomy): domain Bacteria; kingdom Bacillati; phylum Mycoplasmatota; class Mollicutes; order Mycoplasmatales; family Mycoplasmataceae; genus Mycoplasma; species Mycoplasma sp. 613B. The sequence continues at coordinate 69,107 of NZ_JBTGVH010000003.1, forward strand.
AAATTTTTGAAATCTTCTAAATCAAACACGAAGATTTTTTCTTTTTTTTCTAACACTTGTTTAAGTTGATTATTTAAAGTAGAGAATTCATTATTAAAGTTTTCAAAAGAATAATTTTCTTTATTTAAAAATTTTAATAATTGATTATTTATGTCAATAATATCAGAATCTTTTTCGTATGTATATTTACTCAATTCTTTTTCTTTATCTTTGTTTTTGTTAAATGACTTTAAGTTGTTTAATAATTCACTTTTAAAAACAGAAGAAGAAAATGTTTTATAGTTTGTTTCTGTTTTATTTAAAATAATTTCTTTAATGTTTGCAAAAGCAGAATTAATATTATTCAAAAAAATATTACTTATCTCTTTTTGTAGGTTTTCTACATTATTTTTATGCATTTTTTTTGCAGAATCTATATATTTTTTTAATATAGTTATATAGTTATTTAAATTTGTTATTAACTCTGAAAAGTCAAAGTTTTCTGAATTTAAAAAAATTTTTAAATTCTTTAAGCCTTTGATTACAAAAATATCATTTTTTATTTCTTCTTTTTCTAAAGAGGGTTTTAAATCGGCATATAAATTTAAACTTTTAGATAAAGAATCTATAAAGTTTTTATCAGAAAACAAATTTTTATTGTTGCTAAAATTCTTATTAATTTTTTCTTTTAAATTTTTAAATTCTGGCAAGTTTAATGCTTCAATTTTAAAATCTTCTGTGGATTTATACTCATTAGAGCATGATGCTAAAAACATTATAGGAGTTGCTCCTAATATTATTGTTGGAAATCTTTTTTTCATATTTACTCCTCACAATTTATTTTGATATTATTTTCTTATATAGAATTATAGATTTATTTTTTTTTTTTTTTTGTAAAAAAGGCAAAAATAACACAAAAAAAGAAAAAACTAAAGTGGGACAATTTATTGGGACACATTTTACCAGTGATATCACTGGTAAAATTTTTTTACTTTGAAATTCAAGAATTTCAAATTTCATTTGGGGTTTTTCAATTTAAAATTGATTGTGGTCTTTCTTCATTATATCAATTTATATAATTATTAATCATTTCTTTTAAATTATTAAAAGTTAAATTTTTAATTTTAATGTGTGATAAACATTCGCTCTTTATATTAGAAAAGAAATATTCAATTTCTCTATTATCTAATGAATTACCAACTCTTGACATTGAAATTATTCCATTATTTTTTTCAATAATTTCTACAAATTTATTAGAAGAATAAACGCTTCCATGATCAGTATGCATAATTCATTTTTCATTAAAACTTAAATCTTTATTATGTTCTATAACCAAATTTAAATCATTATTTCTTGATAAATTTCAAGAAACAATCTTTTTAGTTTTGTGATGAATTGTTGCTGAAAAATATACATGATTAGAATCAAATACATCTTTAGGAGAGATTATATAAGAAACATCTGTTGCAAAAATATTGTTGTTTTTTCCTTGAAAATCTCTATTAATTATGTTTTCAAATTTTACTGAAGTATTTTTATCTTCTCTTCTTTTGGATTTTTTTC
>NZ_JBTGVH010000004.1:0-69964 GCF_054343485.1 Mycoplasma sp. 613B
CTTTAGAATAACCCGGAATTCTTAGTCCATTTCTTTGAAAAGATTCAAAATAAACAGTTGAAGAATCATAAAAAACTAATTCGATATCTCTTCCTGTTTCATTTGTGATAATGTTGTTTAAATTAGAAAAAATTTCTTTTTCATTATCAACTAAAACATCAAGAAATCTATAAAAAGAATTTTTAGAAGTTGTTATTTTATTATCAAATTTTTCTTTGTTTTTGAATCTTTGGAAAATGCTTTGTTCATAAAGAATTTTAGAAGCTATTTGATATTCCAAAATCCCTTCTAAATCTTTATGTTTACTTTCTTTTAATGAACCAAAAATATTTAATTTTTTGACAACATTGTAAATTAGATTTATCTCAGTCATTTTAAGAAATTTTTCAATATTATCTTTTTTAATTTCACTTAATAAAATATTTTTTATTTCTTCTGCTGAGTTTTTAGGATCAATTTCTCTCAATTTCTTTCTCATTATCTCTAAATATTTTGGATTTATTTTTTCTAATTTTTCAATATTTCCTAAACTTGCAATTTTTTTATAACCTTTTTTATTTTCTCAATATTTTACAACGGTTGCATATTTAGCATTCCCATTACTACATTCAAGTATAAAATGATTTTTCATATTGTAATTATACCATAATAGAAAGATTTTCAAAGAAAAAAAATATTTTTTTAATACGTAGTATTAAATATATGAAAAAAAGAAAAAAATCCCGTCAACTGGGAAAGACGGGGTTAACTGGGAAACACAGGAAAATTTAATTTTTTAGAATAGTTTTTATTAAAAATGTGAATTTTTATGAATAATTTAACATTTTAACTTAAACTTCCAACTTTTAAAATAATTATCTACTTTCTTATACTTTCAATAATCTTATAAAGAAAAACTTAGAGAAAATTCTCTAAGCTTATTAAGTTATTTTTTAGTTGCAATAATGTATGCTGTTTTTATTTCTGAATTTAAACTTTCACCTACAGGAGCAAGGAATTTATATTCTACATTATAAATGTCTTCTGGAGGTGTATTTTCATCAGGTTCTAAACCATAAACGGTTTGTGTTTTTTGTTGTGATTTATAAAGGTTTTTTGCTAATTTAGAACTGTTTTCAGTAGTTTCTACTTTAATAGACGAAAGTTTTGGATCATTTTTAAGAATTTCTCCATCTAAACTTTGTAAGATGGAAATTTCTTCAGCATCTTCATCATTTGTTTCTTTTACTGTTGTAGTTGCATCATTAAAATAGAATTTTTCAAAATATTCATAAGTAGATTTAAAAGCAGGTGTATAGTTAACATAGTCAAAGTTTCTTAAATTTGGAAGTGCTTCAAAGTTTAATTTATAACCACGTCCTGACTCTTCCACAAAGTTATCGTCTTTTTGCACATAATTATATCTAACATTTTCAGCTGATTCAAAAATTAACTCATCAACTGAATAATCATCACCTTTATAAAGATTATCATAAAGGTCATCTAATAATTGATTTGCCAAGTTATCATCGATATCTTTTGTAATAATTCAGGCATCTAATAATGTCATATTGTTTTTTGGTCTTATTGCTCTTACTGTAGTTCCATCTTCAACGTTGCTAAAATTGTCATTACCGTTGAGTGCATCTAAAGCATCACCATTATAAATAAAACCTACTTCTTGTTTTACTCCAGAGTCAATTAAAGCTGTTAATAATTCTAAACCTGAACTTTTAACACTGTTAATTTTTGTATCAGATAAAGGATGATTTGTTGATTTTTGAACAATTTCAAGAAATTTATTAATTTGCTCTTGATAGTTTTCTTTATCAACAACTCCTGTATAACCATTATTTTTAAGTTTTGGATCATTTACTAGCTCACTACCTAAAAGTAGATTATCTCTCATTGCTTCAGTTCATTCAAAATATTTGTAACCATTTTGAATTAAAGTTTGAGCAATGGATATAGAATCTTGTTTATCAAAACGAATACCTTTTTCTCTAATTTCTTGTTTTTTAGCATCGTCTCAAGAAGCTACTGCTTCTTTTAATGGTACTTTTTTACCATCTTTATCGTAATCACCAACTGTATAAGTGAAAACTTTATCTTGAATATAATAAGGGATTAAAAATTCTCATAATTGATCTTGAATTCCATCACCATCAATGTCGATAATCCCTTTGCTTTTATCACCTTCAACATAAAGAAATTGATTATAATTATCTAAATGTTCTAAAGTTTCTTTTCTTAAAAGTGATTCTATAACTTTCCTTTTATTATTAATGTTTTCTTGTGAACTTAAATTAGGATTATGTTTTAGTTTATTTGCAAGTGCTTTATTTTTTCTAAATAATCTTTCAAAATCAATTTTTCTAATTAATTGTTTTTGAATCATTCTAACAATTTGGAAATCTGAACCAACTCCACCAATAACCCTATTATCTTCTATAGCTTTAGAAAATTCAGAAACATCACCAAATTCTTTATAATTAAAATGTTTATTTAAACCATCAACTGTGCTTTTAGAAAGATAGTTTTGATAGTTCATAATAATTGGTTTAAAATTAGCAGTTGTTTTAATATAAGTTACTCCAATAACTGTTGGAACTAAAACTAATGAAGAAGCTGCGATTGTTCATTTTGCTTTATTTGATAATGCCATTTTTTACTCCTTTTTTGGAATTTTTAGTTTTATAAACTATATAAACAACATTTCCCACAACGGTAAAAAGTAACATAATTGCACCTAAAGCAAGTGCTCAGGTTTTAAAAGTTCCTTGATATAATTCAACTCCTATTGTGGAAACATTAGATGTAATTCTTGTGATAATAAAATCATCAAAAGAAAGAAAAGCTACAATAATGAACACAAAAGAAATAGCAGGAAGCATATATGTTAAATAAATTTTAAATCAAGTTTTTATTCTTCCGTATCCCAAGTCTAAAGAAGCTTCAAAAAGGTTTTTAGAAAATTTTTCACTTCTTGGATATAAAAGCATAATCCCGTAAGGAAGAGTCATAGTTACATGACTAACAATTGCTCTTATCATTCCTTCTTCAGTAGCTTTTAAAACTCCTAAAACAAGTGAAAGCAAGATTGCTAGTGAAATAGCTGTAATAATATCTGGGTTAATTAAAGGGATGTTAGAACTTGTATTAATATAAGTTTTTACACTTTTATTTTTTTGCTTTCATAAAGCAAAAACGGTAATTAACGAAATAAATATAACAATTATAGCTGTTGCAATAGCTATGATAAATGAGTTTGCAAGTGCAAGTAATTTTTCTTGAGATGCTAAGTCTTCATAACCTTTTCAACTAAATGTATTTCAAGTAGTAGAAATAAGTTCTTTATCAGATGGTTTGTTAAAAGAATAGATTAAACCAAAAAATATTGGTGTATAAAAAAGAATTAAAATTATTCAAATGTAACTTTTTCTTAAAATTTCATACTTTTTAAAAAAATCTAATAATCTAGTCATTTTTAATTCCTTTCAATTTTAATAATACAATTGGAAAGAAATAAATTATTGCATAAATTCCCATCATAACTACAATAGTAATTAAAACTAAAGATGATGATCTTGCAAGATCAAATGGGTTAGATGGATTAGCGTTAATATTAATTAAGTTTCCAATTAGTTGATTTTGACCACCGTTTGGTAGCAATTTATCAGAAATAATGATTGAAGTTGCTGCAAGTAAAAATACTAATCCAATACCTGAAAAAATAGCTTTTAATCCATAAGGTAAAACTATTTTAAAAAGTGTTTGAGTTTTATTGTATCCTAAATCTGCAGAAGCTTCTAAAATATTTTTAGGCATATCTCTAAAAACTGTATATAAAGGAATAATCATAAATGGAAGATTTAAAAATACTAAACCTAAAATCATAAATCAAATAGTATTTAAATCTGCTTCATCAAACATTGTTACAAAAAGAGCTCTTAAAGAGAATGTTTTTGCTATTGTGAATATAATCAAAGGCGAAACAATAAGAGAAATTGAATAAATTTTAAACACCTTTGATTTTGCTGTTGAAACATAAAAAGCGTAAGGTAAAGCAATTATTAAACAAATAATCGCTGTTGCAATACCTACAAATACAGATCTTCCTATAATTACTCATGTTTCTTTTTGTTGAATTAATAAATGATTATTAAAAGTTTCACCATCGTCGGTGGAAATAGGTGCTACTGCTTTAATAAAAAGTAAAAGTAACGGCAACAATATGAAAATAATTGAAAATAAAATATAAGGAATTGATAAAGAAAGTCTTGGATTAAATCCTGACTTTATTTTTTTCAAAATATTAGTTATCATTTGCTAAAAAGCCTTTACGATCTTTTTTCATTAAGTGTAATGCTTCTTTAGTTCAATGAACATAAACATTTTCACCTATTTCAAAATTTTCAATTGTTTCAGCTTGAATTATTTTGTTTCCTACTTTTACATTTATAAAGTAATATGACCCTTTATAAGTACTTTTTTCCACAACACCAAAATAGTGACTTCTCACTTTTCTTGATAAAACTATGTCTTCAGGTCTAATTAAACCATCTAGTTTTTCATCTTTTGCAAAATCTGTGTGGATTGTTTCAACTAAGTGATTTAAAATCATTACTTTTCCTGGTTCCACAAATTGTGCATCAAAGAAGTTAGCATCACCAATAAAGTTTGCTACTCATTTATTTACAGGATAATCATAAATGTTTTTTGGTGAATCATATTGTTCAATCTCACCATCTCTAATTACTGCAATTTTATCTGAAAGTTCTAAAGCTTCATCTTGATCGTGAGTAACAAAAATAAAGGTAATTCCTAATTTTTGTTGAACTGATCTTAATAATTGTTGCATTTTTTGTCTAATTTTTGCATCAAGTGCTGATAATGGTTCGTCTAATAAAAGGATTTCTGGTTCAATAACTAATGAACGAGCTAATGCTACCCTTTGTTTCATACCACCTGAAAGTTCACTAATATTTTTATTTTCGTTTCCTTCAAGACCAACTATTTTAATAATATCTGAAACTTCTTGTTCCATTTCTTGTTTAGTAATTTTTCTAGTTAAATATCTTTTTTGAAAATGTTCTGTTTTTGTATTAACATAATTTTCTCAATAAGAATATTTAAAATCAGAATCATCCAATCATCTTTGGATTTTTGCTTTTTTAAGTTTAGAAAGTTTAGAATCGTTTAATTCTTCTTTATAAATGGCTTGTTGCTTATCAATTTCAGCCATTTTTTCATTTGCGTGTTTTGTTCATTTTTCTTTATTTTCTTCTAATTTTTTAAGTATATTTTCACTTATATTTGTTTTTGGATAACGTTTTAGTTTAAGTCCGTATTTAATATTTCCAGAAACAGTTAAGTGAGAAAATAAAGCATAATCTTGGAAAATAGTGGATACATCTCTTTTGTTTGCTGGTAAATCTTTAATATCTACACCATCAAATTTAATTTCACCACGAGTGGTTCACTCAAAACCACCAATTAATCTAAGAATTGTAGTTTTTCCTGAACCTGAAGGTCCAAGTAAGGTAACAAAATCACCTTTTTCAATTTTTAAATTTACATTATTTAAAACTTTTTTCTCACCAAATTCTTTATCAACATTTTTTAATTCAATGAGAGTCTTTTGTTTTTCTTTTTGAATCATAAATAAATAAACCCTTCTTTAATAATTAAAATTTTTTTATAAAATATCAAAAACCTCATTATCTAAAGGAAAAAAATCCTTCTCTAATGAAGAAAAATGGGATAATTATCAAAAATATTTTGAGAAGTTTCTGTAGGTAAAAACTTTAAATCAGAATAAACTAAACTGATAAATTTATAAAGTTTTATTCTCAAATTTCCTAAGTTTAAAAATTTCATATTGCAATTATACCAAAATTCAAAAAATGCACTAAAAATTAAGAAAAAAACAATCCTCAAAAGGATTGAAAATTTATACTAATTTAAATATTAATGATCCTTCAGCAATTATTGAACCTTTAGCTTGAAGTAAATATGAACCAAGAGAATCTTTTATTAAGTGTTCATCCATATGAGTTGGATGTGGATCGTTATTATTGGCTTTATTATATTTTATTAATTTTTTATTTAAAGCAACTACTCTAATGATGTAAAGATTTTGAGATCCATCACCATCTTTTTTAGGTAATAATATTTTTTGAGCATCACGATTTGCATTTTCATTATGAACATCAAAATTAAGTTCAAAAGTTGAGTTTAAAATGTTTTTGGAAGTTTCTTGATCGTTGTAGTATTGTTCACCAACAGAAACAAACATTTTATCAGCAACTGCAGGGTTTTCAATATTGATTTTACCACCTAAAATTTTAACTTTATTTCTGTATTCTGCTTCGTTTTTGGTTTTTACTGGACTATAATCTTCAATTCAATACATGTATGACTGTGCTTCTTTTATTTTATTTCAACTTAAACCAAAAGTTTTTAATTGACTTAAATCATTTGAAGTACTTGTTGAAAAATAACCAGTATTTAACATATTATTTTGAATTGCATTTGATTTTATTTCAAGTTTTTTGACTTCATTTGAAGCATATAAATTTCCATTTGATTTTACAGAAGGGTGTTGTTCATATACAAATGTTAAAACACCTTCAGCAATAGTTTTATCTTTAATTGCATCATAGAAATCACCTAAATAATATTTATCAAGATTTGATTTTACATTTAATTTTGCTTCACTTAAAGCAAAAACTCTAACTTCATAAATATGTTCTGTTGGAGGAAGTGGTCCAAAATATATACTTGCGTTATGTTCCATCATTTGATCATTTGAATTTATTATTTGTTTGATTTCACTGTTATTTTGTTGTGTTACTGAATAATTTTCTTCTAAAGAAGTAGTGGTTGCAGGTATATCAAAAACACCTCAATGTGTGAAAATTCTTCCCATTACTTCTGTTGCTGTTTTATCAACTAAAACAACAGCATAAGATTTAGCATTCTCTACTTTGTTTCAACTTAAAGGTAAACTTTTACCATATGAAGTTGTTGAATAAGAGTTTGGATCTTGCTTTGCAGCATATTCTTCGTTTAAAAATCCATTTGTAATCCCTGAACTTGTGACAGTGATTTTTCCCATTGCACTTTCTTGAACCTCATTAGATGAACCAGGTTCTTTATTTACATTTCCGCCATTTGTATTTCCAGGGTTTGTTGGTTCTTTTTCAGTTGTGTTACCTTCTTTTTCGATTTTTGTTTGTGAACAAGCTACAAAAGCAGCATAAGAAAAAGGTAGCAACATTGCTGATGAAAATAATATTGTTCTTTTATTTTTTTTATTCATTTTGCCTCATTATTGTTAATTTATTTTCTATAAATTATATTATTTTTACATCAAAAAATAAAAATAAAATTCTTTTTAAATTGAAAATTAGTGAACTTGTATTTGACTTTTTGACTATTTTTAATGCTTCATAAAGTGTTTTCTTAATATTTTAGAACTTATAACTAAAAGTGGTAAGGAAACAAAAAATAAAACATATGAAAGCAGATTTAAACCAAAAGATAAAAGAAAATAAAGTATTTCTAATTCTTTTATAGGTTTTAAATACTCTTTAAAATATATATAACCACTAGTCGAGTGTGATAATAAAATTAATATTGTTATTGCATAACTAAACAAAATCAATTTTAAATTTTTTATTTTTTTAAATATCCCTATTAAAGCAATTAAAATTAAAGGTAAAAAATAATCTAAAAAATAAACTCCTATTTTATCTTGTATATTTTCAACATAAAAAATTCCTGATATAAAAAAAGCACTAAAAATAGGTGAAATAATAACAAGATAAATAAGAACAGGAATAATAGTTATTAAGACTCCAAAAGCAATTGAACTTATTAAAATAACTATTTCATGAATTTTTGCTATATTTCCCAGCCCATTTGGTAAATCTGGAATAATTTTTTCAATAAATTTAGAAATAACAATTAAAGCCAAAACAAATGCAGAAAAAATAATTTCTTTTGTTCTAGACATCTTTCCTTTCTGATGCAAGAAAATAGCAACTCCTTACGCCGGCATTAACCGAATCAAGTTAAAAGGGTATAATCTCAGCTAAAAAGCACCCCTGTGCATCATAAAAATTATACTATTTTATTTTCTTATTAGTAATAATTATGCAAAAAAATTCCACTTTGATGGAATTTTTTCTGTTTAACTTAATCTAACTATTATCTTAATTAGTTCTTCTTTACTTAAAGAATCAACACCTGAAATTTGCAATTTTTCTGCTATTTTGACTAATTGTGCTTTATCTAATTTAGATAATTTTTGTTTTAATTCTTCTTTTTTTGGATCTTGTTCTTCTTTTGAGACTTCAACAGTTTGTCCTTCTTTATTTAAAGGTTCTTTTATATTTTCATTAGGATAAATATTTTGTTTTTGAAAATCTTTTAAAATGGAATTTAAATCAAAATTTTGTGTAAATTTTTGAAATTGTTCATATTGATAAGCTAAAACGAAAGATCTTTGAATTGATCTTAAAAGTTTTCATGGATATCACATAATTAGTGAAAATACTGCTAATATTGTAAATAAAATTATTGGTGTTATAAAAATAAAACTTTTAGTATTTGCTGCATTTCTTATTATTGGTTCTCTTATCAATAAACTTACAAATCAAATTAAAATTCAAATTAAATAAAAAGATAAAAGGTTTAATCCACCAAGAAAAGAAAAGTTTTTATTCTTGTTTATTTTTGTAAATGAATTGAAAAATAAAAAAGTAACTATAGAAATTAAAAAAGTAGAAGTTACTGAAAAAATTAAAATTGTTTGTAGAAAGCTAGCGAAAGTTGTATTTTCTTCTTGTGAATAATTGCTATAAAAAATAGCTGTCACTACAAATAAAGCAGATGAAAGAATAATCATCAAGATTAATATAGCACTAAAAAGTCATAAACTCTTTTTATATTTATCTTTTTCATCTCATAGTTCTTGAAGTGTTTTTTCTGGTTTTAAAATCATTTAGTCTCCTTTTGTGAATATTATACCATTTTATTTAAAATTTGGCAATCATTATCTTTAATTGCTAATTTCAAATTCTTTTGGTAGTGGTGCATTAAAAATCATTTTTTTGCCGTTAGGATGGGTGAATTCTATTTCATAAGCATGTAATCTTTGATTAAATTCATCAACTTTTTTTCCATATAGCGGATCTCCATATACTGGGTTTTTAATATATGCCATATGTACTCTAATTTGGTGAGTTCTTCCGGTTTCAAGTTCACATCTTATTAAAGAAAAGTTTTTTTGATTATAAGTAAAAAGTTTTTCTAAAAACACATGTGTAATTGCTTCTTTTGAATTTTGCTTAATTACAGCCATTTTCTGACGATGCATCGGATCTCTACCAATGGGTAAGTTTATATGCATAATTTCATTTGAAATGAATCCTTCTACAATTGCTTTATATTTCCTTTTGATTAAGTGATTTTTTAACTGCTCTGCTAAAAAGGAATGACTTTTGTTATTTTTAGCCACAATCAATAAACCTGATGTGTCTTTATCTATTCTGTGCAAAATTCCTGGACGCATTTGTCCATTAATGTTTGATAAATTATTATTAAAATAATATAATAATCCATTTACTAAAGTTCCTTTTAAATTCCCAGGAGCAGGATGAACAACCATACCTGTTGGTTTGTTAATAACAATTAAATCATCGTCTTCATAAATAATGTTTAAGTCCATTTTTTCTGGTTCAACATTAATCTCTTTTACAGGAATTTCCTTTATATAAATTTTTTGATTTTCAAAAACGATAAAATTAGGTTTTAAAACTAATATTTCATCATTTATATAGACGTTTTTGCCTAAAATTAATTCTTTTGCATCATTTCTAGAAATATCAGAATTATCACTAATATATTTATCGATTCTTTCTTTATATTTAACTTCTAATACTAATTCTTCCATACTTTAATATTTTACCTTTGCATCTATATCATCTAAATCTGTTACTATATTTTTAGTTTGATCTAATCATTTTCTTAAAACTGTTTTTTGATTATTTCTTTTTATAGAAATTGTATCTATAATTCCTGTTCCAAAGGATAGTCCTTTTTCATTTTCATCTCCAAAATATCCACCTCAGAAAATTCCTACAACTTGTCCAAATTGATTTAATACAAGAGAACCACTCATTCCGTGACCACTATATATACCAGGTAAATGGATATTTTCTTTAAGAGAAGTATATTGTTTATTATCAATTTCTTGAATTCTGTAACTATCATTATCATATTTTAAATATGGTGATTGACTAACTTCTACATATTCATCACCACCTAAATAACCGGCGAATGTTAATTCCATTGGTAAAGGTAATAAGTTATTTTCACTATTAACTGATTTAGGAAAGTCAATTCTGTCTGTTATTAAAAAATTTAATTTGTGTTCATCATAATATTTAGCTTGATCTGGTTTAAATTGTTCTACATAAGTAGGTTTATTGAATATATTTCTTACAATCTTATCTTCTGGGAAAGTTACTTTTATAAGGGCAAAATCTGTATATTTGCCTTTTTCTGGAGAATTTTCTCCTAATGGAATAACTTCTAAATGTTTTCAAAATTCTTCAGCTTCTTTTGTTATATAAGGTGATTTGTTAATGTTGTAAGCATAAGGTTCATTTATTTTACGATCAAATCTTCTAAATACTTGCGAATATGACACTCCACTAGGAGTAATAGGGGTATTTATATGAGGTAAACTTCTATATTTTGAATTATAACTATAAGCAAATGAAGAAACTTTATCTTTATATTTTAATAAATCAGAAACCACATGTATATTAGTAGCTAAATAATATGTATTTGTATTTTTTTCTTTATCAAAAATTCAAGCTGTCCCACTTATAACTCTTGAAGTTTTAGCATTGTCATTAACAATATAATGAATGGATAATGTTCTAGATTTTAAATCATCTAAAATTTCTTCTTTGCTTTTAATTTGTCCATTTTCTGGAAAATCAACAGCAATATTATTTTTGTCAGAAGGATTTCCTTCAAAAGGAATATATAGTCTATTTTCATCGCCATTTCAATTTTTAATGACAAAATTTAAACTTTTATTAAAAATTTCAAATTTTGAAGAAGTTGAATAAAAGAATTTAGCATAATCTACTCCAAAAGGAGAAAATCTGTTTTTAAATTCATTGCTTTCAAAAAAATTCTGAATTTTGTCACCTATGGTTTCATATCTTAAGGTTTTATCACTAGAATTTAAACTACTTACTACTAAATCTTGTTTAGTTTCTATATTGTATGATTTATTTATATAATTTTTATTAATTTTTGTAAATTCAAAAATTTTGGAACTTATTGTATTAAAATTAAATACTTTAAAATTAAATACTTTTTGGATTTTTGAATTTTTTTCAGTTATCAGGATATCTATATTACCATCTTGATCATCGAGTGTTTGAGTTAATATTTTAAAATCAAATTCGTTAAAATTTACATTGTTATTCAAATTAAAAATTTGGTTAAAATTAGAAATTTTTGCAGCAGAAATTACAGATGGAAAAATATCATTAGCATTTTTATTTAATTTAAAATAATCAGTTACATTTTCATTAAATAAAATCGTTTTTTTATTCAATATTTCTTGTTCATCTTTAAAAGAAACATTATTAATAGTTATAACTTTTCCGTAGGAATAATCAGGAAATGAAGAGTGAGTAAGAGTGAAAATTATGCTAATTTTCTTTGTAATAGGATTATAAGTGTTATTGAGAACCTCTATTTTTGCTTTATAATTTTCATTTTCTTTTAAAATTATTTCTTTAGTTTTTGTTGATGAGTTTGTTTGAATATTAAATTTGGCATCATCTAAAGTAAAATAATCTAAAAAGTTTTCAGATGTAAGGGAATTATGATTTATTGAAGATAACTCTTGTAATCTTGTTAAAGATAAATTTTGTAAAGCATTATTAATTCTTGTTTTAAATCTGATGTCTCCTACTTTTGTAGATTTAAAACCAGAAACTATAAATTCTTTTTCTCCTGCGATAGTTTCTGTTCTTTTATACTTGCTTGTCATTTTAACTTTAATTGTTCCATTAAAGTCATCTGCACTATTTGGTACTTCTTCTAAATCAATATCAAATTTTTCTAAAATATCTGTGGTTTCTATATTCGGTTTTATTCTATAACTTAAATAACTTCTTAAATATGAAATATTATCTGGTTTTGAAATTTCACTTGGTAATATTTCATCTAAACCACTTTTTGCTTCAATGGCTATAAAATTATCAACACCATTATTTTGAATTTTAGTGTTGTTTCCATCGTTGTTGTTTATGAAATCATCATAACTATTTTTTATAATGAAATAGGAACCAACAACTATTGAAATAACCGGGATTGCTATTATAGAAGATATTCCCAACCAAAAAAGTCCTTTTTTATTTTTCTTTTTATTTTTTTCCATTTTTCACTCTTTTTATGTATAATTTTTATTATTGGCTCATTGGTGAAATGGTAGACACAGGAGATTCAAAACCTCCCGCAAGAGATTGCATATCGGTTCAAGTCCGATATGAGCCACCATTTGTTTTTAAAACGCCTTTTTGAATAAAAAAGTTAGTTAGAGTAAAATTTCTCTTTTATTTCTAACTAACTTTTATTTTGAAATTTCTAAAATTTCAACTGAATATTTATCAGGAGCATCCACATCAACTTTTTCACCAACTGAATGATTTAAAACAGCTAAAGCTAATGGTGTTATATTGGAAATTTTTAATTCTTCAGGATTAGCATCCAAAGAACCTACGATTTGTACTTCAATAATATTTCCTTCATTTTCTTTATTTTTTGCTTCAAAAATTCTTAATTTAACTTTTGAACCAACAGAAACTACATTATTTTTTTCAACTTCAACAATTACTTTAGCTTTTGAAATAATATGTTCTAATTCTGTTATTCTTGCTTCAAGTAATCCTTGCTTTTCTCTTGCTGCATCATATTCAGCGTTTTCAGAAAGGTCACCTTGATTTCTAGCATCTTTAATATCTTCAATTACTTTAGGTCTTTCAACATTAATAAGATTGTGTAATTCTTCTTTAAATTGGTTTAAACGCTCTTGTGTTAGTAAAATTTCATTATCGTTTTTTTTCTTCATTTTGCCTCCAATTTATATTCAATTTTACCAAATTAAATAACTATTAATAAAAAAGTATTAGAAATTTTTATATAGTTATGTTTTAAATTTTTATTTTTAACAAATTCTTTGATTTCTTTTGTGAAACTTTTTTTATTTGTTTTCAAAACAAGCATTCTGTTTTCTTTTAATAAAGAAAGCATTTTATCTCATTCAATTTTATCATTAATATTTGCTGTATCTATGAAAACAAAATCTAATGAGCAAGAATCTAAAGAATCAATATTAAAATTATTAATATTCATATTAAATCTCTTTTGCAAGTCATTTATTTTGGAACTGCTTAAAAAGGAATTTAAATTTTGAAGTTGTTTATTAACTACATAAAATAAAAAACCTTTTTCTTCAACAAAAAGTAAATTTTTGTAATTATTTGCATCAATAGTATTCATAAAAAATTCAAATTCTTCTACCATTCACTCTGTAGCATCTTTTATTTCTTCTTGAATTTCTTCTTTAAGAAAATGTTTATTTTCTACTTCGAACTTTTTATTTTCTTCTTTATATTTTTGAATTTCTTTATTTGTATAAATTTTTAAAATAAAATAAATTAAAAATCCTATAAATAAAACAACAAACATAGAAGTAATTAGAATAATTTTTCAAATTTCCATATTATTCCTCTTCTAGTTCATATGAAAGAAATTTAAATATGTCTATTTTAGTATCATTTAAATAGAAATTTTCTTTATTTTCTTCAATGAAATCATCAAAAATATAATTAGCAATATCATATTCATCTTCTTCTAAATTGCTATAAATTCCTTTATCTTCGTCAAATTTCAAAACATTTATAGAGTTTTCTTCATCTAAGAAAAATATTAAATTTTCCCCAACAACATCATTAGAAAACAACATTGTTATTTTTTGGGAAATTTCTTTCCCTGTTTCATCAGTAAACATTAATTCTGTTTTTCTACTTTTATCATTTAAATCTATTTTCATATTATAACCTTATCAAATAATCTTCTAAAATTAGTTGTGCTGCTAATTTATCTTTACTTTTTTTTCTTTTTTTTCTTGATATGCCTGCTGAAATCATTATTTCTTCAGCTTTTTTTGTTGTTTCTCTTTCGTCAATTAAAATCACAGGTAAAAGAAAAGTTTTTTCTAATATGACTTTAAAATTCTCAACCATAATAGTTCTTTCACTTTTGTTTCCTGTCATTTTGAGTGGATAACCTAATACAAATGTATCAATTTCATATTCATTTAAATATTCACTTATTCTTTTAACTACTTTATCAAAATCATTTTCTTCAAACCTAAAATTTTCAAGTCCAGTTGCTAAAATGTTAAATGGATCACTTATTGCAAAACCACATGTTTTAGTTCCTAAGTCTAATGCTAATTTTCTCTTGTTCATTTAATTTTTCAATATAGAAATTATATTTTTCTCTGAATCTAAATTATTTTCTATATTTCCTTGAGCTAAAATTGAACTTCCACCACCAGAACCTTTTACAAATTTTAAAATTTTATTAAATAATTCTTTACAATCTTCTATTTTTGAACTTATAGTTAATAGTAATTTTTCATTTTTTGCAGAACCTAAAATAAATGTTATTTCTGGATTGTTTTCTCTTAAACTAGCTGCTAAATTTTTTATTGTGCTTGCTTCTAAATTTAAATTTATATAATATTTTTTATTATTAATTTCTATTGGGTTTATATCTAAATTTATGTCAATATTTTGTGAAGTTTTAGATATATTTTTAAAATCTTCTCTTGCTTTTTCAATTAATTCATTTACTTTTTTAAGTGTTTCTCTATCTCCGTTATTTTCAAAATCAGTTATTTTATAATTTGGTTCTATTTTTTGAATTTTATGACATAAATTATTATAAATTTCTTGATTCTTATCAATTTCTTGCTCAAAATATTTAGAAATCATTTTATTTGATGTTATAGCTTTAATTCTAAAAATCCCAGTTCCTTTATTTTCTACTGATACAATTTTAAAATCTTCTATTAAACTTGTATTACAAATATGGGTTCCACCACATAAATCGGTAGTAATGTTTTTGAATTCAACAAGTCTAACATTATTTTTATCCATATATTCAGCTTCTTCAAGCGTCATTATAGCATTCATTTTTTCTGCTTCTTTTATAGAAGTTTCTAAATATCTTCTATCAACTGAACTTTTAATGTAAGAAATAACTCTATTCTCGATTTCATCAATTTCTTTTTCTGATGGTTTTTTATCTAATGGGAAATCAAATGTTAATCTATTTTCATTATTATCTGAACCTAACTGCTTAATAAACATTCCATATTGTTCTCTTAA
Organism: Mycoplasma sp. 613B; assembly: GCF_054343485.1. Taxonomy (NCBI): domain Bacteria; kingdom Bacillati; phylum Mycoplasmatota; class Mollicutes; order Mycoplasmatales; family Mycoplasmataceae; genus Mycoplasma; species Mycoplasma sp. 613B. Next base: position 15,477 of record NZ_JBTGVH010000004.1, read on the forward strand.
TGACTTGAATAATAAGTGAGTACTTGAATGATTTCTTTCTAAATTTACTCTATTATCTTTATCAATAAATAATTCTACCTCTGATTTTTTGTTCAATTTTCCTTTTATAACATGGACATTATTTTGAAACTTATCTTTAAAAACTTCTATTACTTTAACTATGTTGTTATCTTGTTTTATAAATCCTTGATCATGTTTTTGACCACCGCCAGTTGCATAGAAAACAGTTTTATCAAAAATAACATAACTTAAATCTTCATCAGAAGTAAAATCAATTTCTTTTTCAGAAGAAGCTAAAAACTTAATTTTTGCTTTTAATTTACTATTTTCATAACCGACAAATTCAGATATTTTGCCTTTAATTAAATTTAAAGAATTTATAACTTTTTTCATCCCTTGTTTTTTCTCTCCACGAGAAATATCAGCATGTTCCTTTTTATATTTATCAAATTGAGAAATATCAAGTGATACGCCTTTTTCTTGAAGGATTTCTTGAGTTAATTCAATCGGAAATCCATATGTTTCAAATAATTTAAAAGCTACTGAAAAATCAAAATTTCCTTTATTTTTTTCTAATTCTTGATCTAAAAGTTTTTGTCCTTGTTCGATGGTTTGAGAGAATAATATTTCTTCATTTTTTATAATTGTTTCTACTTTTTTAACATCAATTTCATATGGTAAAGTATCTTTAACAATTTGAGTTAATTTATATAAAAAGGTTTTTTCTTTGATTCCAAGTTGTAAACCAGCTCTATAAGATCTTCTAATTAACCTTCTAATTATATAACCACGAGAAACGTTTGATGGTTTTACTCCATCATTTATAGCATTAACAACAGCTCTTATATGATCTGCAATAATTTTAAATTTAATATTAAAAAATTCTACTTCTTTATTTTTAATAAAATAGTTATTTGGATCATATTTATAAGAAGTCATTTTTTCAACTTCTTTAATAATTGGTAAAAATAAGTCTGTATCAAAATTAGTTGGAGCATCTTGTAAAATTGATACCAATCTTTCAAAACCAGCTCCTGTATCAATATTTTTTTGTGCTAACTCTGTATAGTTATTTTCACCATCATTATTAAATTGAGAAAAAACGATATTTCAAATTTCTATATATCTATCATTTTCGATATCTTCTTTTAATAATTCAATTCCTCTTGAATCAAATTTTTCACCTCTATCGAAAAAAATCTCAGTACATGGACCACAAGGACCAGAACCAATATCTCAAAAATTAGTCTTTCTTGTTCCTTTGATAATATGAGATTCATCAATTCCTAAAGATATTCATTTATTTTTAGTAATTTCATCCTCTTCAAAGTATGTAAAATATAATTTTTTTAAATCAAAATTTAAGCATTTAGTTAAAAATTCATAAGCATATTCGATTGCTTCTTCTTTAAAATAATCACCGATTGAAAAATTACCCAACATTTCAAACATTGTATGATGTCTTGTAGTATAACCCACATTTTCTATATCATTAGTTCTTAGTGATTTTTGAGAGTTAGTTAAACGATTTTTTGGTGGTATTTTCTTTCCTGAAAAATAATCTTTTAAAGTTGCTACACCTGAATTTATTCACAACAAAGAAGGATCATTAACTGGAACTAATGATTTTGTTTCTACAATTAAATGATTTTTTGATTCAAAAAATCTTAATCATTTTTCTCTTATTTCTTTTGATGTTAACATTTTATCTCCTTTATTATAAATAATCAATTTCCTTGTTTTTTCTGTATATTTTGTCTATGATTGCTCCTCCAAGACATTTTTCACCATCGTAAAATACCACTTGTTGCCCAGGAGTTACCGCTTCAGAACCTTGCGGATAAAAAACAGTTATATTTTCTTTATTTTCAGATATTTCTATTGTAACCGGAATATCTTCTTGTCTATATCTGAATTTAGCTGTGATGTTATTTGTATTAAAATCTCAATTATTTAAATTTAAATTTGTTGCTTTTAATTTATCTGATATTAATCATTCTTTTTCCGATGCTGGGGCTACATAAATAATCTTTTTCTCTATATTATGACCCACAACAAAGAAAGGCTCTTTCATACCACCAAGATGTAGCCCTTTTCTTTGTCCTAAAGTATAATACATAGCACCTATATGTTCACCAACAACCTTATTATTTCTTATATCAACAATTTGCCCTGGTTGAGAAGGGATGTAATTTTGCAAGAAATCTTGAAAATTCCTTTCTCCGATAAAGCAAATTCCTGTAGAATCTTTCTTTTTGGCAGTAATTAAACCTAATTTTTCAGCAATACTTCGAACTTCTTTTTTCTCTAAATTTGCAAGTGGAAATAATGTTTTAGAAATTTGAAAATTATTTAATTGAGCTAAAAAATAAGTTTGATCTTTTTCTTTATCCTTTGATCTAAATAAAAAACCATTTTCTGATTTTGCATAATGACCTGTAGCAATAAAATCGCCTTCAAATTCTTGTAAAACAAAATTTAAAAATTTGTCAAATTTTATATATTTATTGCATAAAATATCAGGATTTGGAGTTCTCCCTTTTTTATATTGTTCAATAAAGTCTTGAAAAACATATTCTCAATATTCTTCAATAAAGTCTTTTCTATATATTGGTATATTCAATTTTTTTGCAACTTCTTGAGCATCAGCTCAATCATTTTCTTGTGGACATTGTTCTTGATTATAATCATTGCCTAAAATATCATTATTTATTAATGAATCTCAATTTCTCATAAATACACCAATAACTTCATGACCTTGCTCCTTTAATAAGTGAGCTGCTACCGATGAATCTACTCCACCAGATAATCCTACAATAACTCTTGCCATAATAAACACTATTATAATAAAAAATATTAAATTTAAGCCTATTTTGCTTAAATTTTTATATTTTTAATATTTTTCCCTTTCAAAAATTAAAACTTGATATTTTGATAACTTAATATTATTTTTATTATTTACTTTCAAGTTTGAACTTGAATATTTTAATTTATATTTTTCTAAATTTAAGATTGATCACTTGTTTTTATTTGTTAAATTAATAAGAATTAATATTTCAGTTCTAATAAAATTAATTTTATATTTTAAAATTGAAATGCTTGGAAAATTTAAAGAAATTTTTAAATTTTTAGAACTATCAAAATCGCTAAAAAATAATTTTTTAAATTTTAGTAATTTAATAATTCAATTTCATAAAGACTCTTCATTAGTAAAATTATCATATAAATTATTGCTTTTATAATTTTCAGGTTTTTTGAAATAATTTATTTCATTTTTATTAAATCCAAGCCCTTTATTTCCAAATCAAGCAAAAGATGTATTATTATTTTTAGCACTTAACTTTGATCTAACATTAAAATAAGATTCCGGTGTAACTCCTTTGTATTCTAAAAATCTTTTTCTATAACTAAAATCTTTTTCATTTAGTTCATCTTCGCTTTTGAAGATAATATTTTCCTGACCGATTTCATCTCCTTGAAAAAAATAATTATTATGATTATTTAAAATAAAAACAGAAAAAATCATTTTCTTAAAAGCAAGCATTTCTTCTTTGTCTTTGCAAGCACAAAGTCTAGATGCTATTCTCCCATAAAATTCATTATTCATTACAAAAGAAGTTTTTATATTAGTTTTCAATATTTTTCTAAAAAAAAGAAAGTTTTTTAATCAATTATACTTAGTTAAATAATCATTTGGATATTTTTTGTGAAGTCAGTATTCTGAATAATAATCTAAAAATAATTCATCAAATTTAAAATTTGATAATATATTCGTCTCTAAATTATGTTTATAAAAGGAAAAATCTAAAGAAGCAAAAATTTTAATTTTATTATTAATTAGTTTTATATTTTCAATTAAGTCGTTAATTATAATATGAGAATTTTCATTATAATTAATTTCTGGTTTATTTATATATAAAATATTTTTAAAAACTATGCCATCAATTCCTAATTGATTATAAAAATTAATAATTTCTTTAAATTTTTCTTTTTTTTCAGTTCTTAATCATTCTAAGTCAATAACTTTAGTTACATCTTTTTTCATTATAAACTCAGAAGTTTTACTAATTTCCTGTAAATCTTCTTTATTTTTGCTACTATAAATTGTTTTATAATTGCTAAAATTTTCAAAATATTTATCAGATTTTTTAAAATCAAAAACCATATTTACTTTTATATCTCTAGATTTAAAAATGCTTATCATTTCTTTAAAATCTAAAATATCTCCATAATGGATTTTAATAAATTTTGGATCTTTAATTTCTTCATAGTTATCTAAAATAGAAGGAATGATTATTTCATCGATTCCTAATTCTGAAAAATAGGATACTTTAGAAGATATCCCTTTATAATCCCCAACACCTGAAGATGTTGAATCATAAAATTTTGTATTTAATATTTCATAATAATTTTTTCTTATTTCGCTTCTCATTATAATAATAATTATATTTTAATTTGTTTAAAAATTATAAATAAATTAAAAATGTTTCAAAACCTTCCTTTTCTTGCATTTTTCCTGATTTTATTAAAAAATCTAATTCAGATAATTTTTTAATTATGTTAAAAACATACTTTTCATCTTTTCTATTATTTTTTAAAAATTCTTTTGCTTTTTTAATTCTAAAAGGATGAATTTTTATTTTCTCAGCAAGTTCTTTTTCACTAATTTTTTTATTGTCAAAATGAATAACTTGAAATAAAACATTAAAAAAAGAAAATATTTGACCAATTAAATTATTTATTGAAAAACCTTCAAGTGTTTTTTCTTTATAAACCTTTCAAATTTCCTCTATATTTAAATTTGATAAGGAATTTATTAATGCAAAATCATTGTCTAGATCAGTTAAAAAAACCAATTTTTGAATACTTGTTTTAGTAATTACTGTATTATAAATTAGCAATTTATCAATTTCTTTTGAAATAAACATTAAGTCATTTGGTAAAAGTGATGCTAAATATATTAAATCTAATTCTGAAATTTCTCCCTTTTTAGCTTTTATTATTTTTTTGATATATTCATTTTTTTCTTTAATATCTATTTTATTTAATTCTTTATGGAAAGAATTTGACAATAAAAATTTAAAGAGTGATGAATTTATTATTTTTCTCTCTTTTTTTTCAAAAAAACAACTAAAAATAATTACTTTTTCTTTATTTATTTTTATGGAATTTAATAAATCTATTAATTTATTTACTTCTGGATTTAAAAATAAATCAGTATCTTTTATTACTAAAACTTCTTCATTAATAAAAATGTCTTTAGAATCTATTTTTTCAAGCAATTGATCAAAAGAAATTCCAGAACAAATTGTGATTTTGTGGTTTGGTAATTTGGAAATAATTTTTTTTATTTCTCTATTTATTAAAAACTGTTCATTACCATAAAAAAAATACATTTTTACCCCTTTTCTTTATTTTTTTTAAAATTGATAATATTTAAAATTAAAAAATAATTACAAATAACAATTAATGATATTATAAAAGAAAAATTCAAATTTATATAATATTGATAAGGATAAAATCATTTAATTATATAAATAAATACCAACGAAATAAAGTCCAATATCTCCTTATTTCAAATAAATATAAAGGAAAAAATATAAAGAATTGAAATAATAGGACTGAAAACTACTGAATTTAATATAGATAAAATATTGTAATGTGTTAAATCTACGATGTTTATAATTAAAAAACCAATAATGTTGCTGCTAATTGAAATTAATAAAATATTAAGAAATTTATTTTTTATTTTAAACTCTAAAATAAAAAGAATATTTAAAGTTATTAAAAAAGTTAATATAAATGAGACAGAAAAAATAACATTAATATTTATAATTATAAAAATTAAAGCTATGAATATTAAAATTTCAATTCTATTAAATTTATTTTTCAATAATTTTAAATTTATATAATTAAAAATTATAAAAACAAAAGCACGTACACTTGAAATTGAAAAATCTAAAATCATTAAATAGACAAAACAAAAGAAAAAGAAAAAAATAAAAAATCAGATTTCTTTAATTTTCAAAAAATTAAAAATTTTCTTAATGAAAAGATTTATTAAACCAATATGAAATCCCGAAATAACAAATAGATGATAAATAGATAAATCTTTAATAATTTTAACTATTTCATTAGATTCATTTGTTTTTTCTCCAATCAAAAGCATTGGAACAATTTTTGCATAATTTTCTTTACCACTTAGTATATATTGTTTTATATTATCTAAAAAAGAAAAATGTTTTTCTTGAAAATTTAAATACAACACTTTTTGAACTTTGTATAAAATGTTTTTAGATTTTAAGAATAAATTTCAACTTAATTTTTCGTTATTATTTTCAATTTTTGCTATTTCTAATTTTGCATTATATAAAGCATTTTCCTGTATATCAGGATAATTAATAAGCACTTTTCTAGATTCAAAATCAAAAAAGAAACTTTTTTTCGATAATTTATAAAATTGAATATTATTTTTTTCAATTACAAAAGTCTTTTTTTCACTATTTTGACTAAAAAATAAAATAAAAAAGTAAATGGTAAATAAAATTAAAAAGGTTATGTAAAGTTTTGATTTTATGTTTAAAAAATATATAAAAATGATTAAATTAAAAAATAAAAATAAATAATTTAAAAAAGTGAAACTTATTTGAAGAAAAATAATAAATATAATTAATAAAATTAAATCTCAAACTCTTCTTGCAGAATTTTTAGAGTTTTTTCACCTAATCCATTTATTTTTAAAAAATCTTCCCATTTTAGTTTTTCTGTATCTTTATCTTTTAAAAAAAGTATTATTTTTTTTATTATATTCATTCTTATACCAACTTTTTTAAACTCTTCTTCTGTAACTTTATTAATTTTTTTCTTTGTTTTATAATCAATAAAAGGAATAAAAATTTTTTTATTTTCAATAATTTTTTCTTCAAGATTTATTTTTTTAATATCTGCATTAGGTTTTAAATTAAATTTAAATAAAACATCTCTTAACTTAACCCCTTTATCGAAAAATAATCCGCCTTGATATGAAACAGCTCCTGAAATTTCTAAAAGAACTTTTTCTTTTTTTAAGAAATTTTTCTTGTTTTGTTGCTTATAAATAAAGAAAGAAACTCCACCAACCAAAACCAAGGAAAAAAGCAACAAGGAAGATATAAAAAATTTTTTTCTTTTCTTAACCATATTAAATATTTCTTTTTTTGAGATAAAAGTCAAAAAAAGGAAAAAAATAGGAAAAATGCTTTTATTTTGCTAAAATAATATAGCATTGGTCAATTGCTGCAAATATATTGTAGAGGAAAGTCCGCGCTAGCACTATCTGAGATGATAGTAGTGTTCATGTTGGATCTAATAAATCCAAGCTTAGACGACAAGTGCCACAGAGACGAGCTTATTAAATTAAGGTGAAACGCGGTAAACTCCATGAGCTAGAAACCCAAATTAAGGTAGGGGAACTTTATTTTTTGAAATGAAAAAAAATAAAGAGGTTTTAAATCTAGATAAATAATTGACACTTTTATAAAGTACAGAACGCGGCTTATAGATGCAAAAAAACCAGTTTTTATTTAACTGGTTTTTCTTTTTGAATATTCACTAATAAGTCGCTTATAAAATTAAAAGAATTTTTTAATAAATAAGGACTTATTTTTCTTATTCCATATATTTCTTGTAAATCTACTAAAATTAATGTTTCATTATTCACAAATGCTTTTTTATAAGAAAAGAGTATTATATTTTTATCTCTTTCAAGTAAATTGGATACAAAACCCTTTAGTGCAAAATCATCATAAAAATTATCAAAAATGATATAAATATCATCATTTATAACATTATTTTCAATTATTACATTTGTATTAGAATTCAATATAATTTCTTTTCTTTTAATTTCAGAATAAAATTTTATAAATTCATTTACATTATAGTTATCTTCTCCTAATTTAAAAAGGTGAAATCTTGAATATTTTTCTAAAACTAAAAATATTTTTTGTAAATTTTTATAATTAGTCATTAATCCTTCAATTAAAAAATCTAAATCATACCCAATTACAGTCTTAAATAAAGCATCTCCAAAAGGATTTTTATCTTTTTCCTTTTGTTTTATATAGTTTTCAGTTACTGTTTTTCTAAATTCTTTATAATTTTCATAACCGATTTTCTTTACATAATGACTTATCGTACATGCTGTATTCATGAAAAATTGTTCAGCAAATTCCATTTGAGTTAATTTACAAAATAACTCAGTGTTATTTTCAATTCAATCTTCCATTTCATGCTCAGTTTTTGATAATCTAACTTCAACTTTATGTTTTACTACCATAATTAAATTTTATCATTTTATTGAATTTTTATGAAGATTTATTAACATATCATTAATTTTTTTGAAAATTTGTGAATTTTTTAAACTTTTTGAGTAACTAAATGGCGAAGGATGGGATGTTATTAAAATTATTTGATCTTCTAAATTAATTAATGGGATAACTTCTTCAGCCTTTTTACCCATAAATAAAAAAATTAGATTTTTTTGTTTATTTGAAATAAAGTTTAAAAAATTAAAAGTAAAAGTTTCTCAACCAATATGTTTATGAGAAAGAGGTTTTCCTTTTTCTACTGTTAAAATAGTATTTAGTAATAAAACACCTTGTTTAGATCATCTTTCTAAATTTCCATTTTCACTTTGAAAATCAGGATAACTATTTTTTATTTCTTTATATAAATTATTTAACGATGAGGGAATTCTTTTAGATTTGCTTGAAAAAGCCAAACCATCCGCAAAACCTTCTGTATGATAAGGATCTTGTCCTAAAATTATAACTTTTAAGTCATTAAAATTTGTAATTTCAAAAGCTTTGAAAATATCTTTATAATCAGGAAAAATAGTTGCTTTTTCATATTCTTTTTCAATTTTTTCACAAATATTCAAAAAATATTTTTTACTTTTTTCTTTTTTTAAAAAATTAAAAACTTCTTCTTGATTCAACATATTAAAATTATAAATAAAAAATAAAAATAACACTTTTTTTATTATAATTTAATAACTATGAGTAATAAAGAAAAGAATATTCAAAATATAATAAATCATTTAAAAAATTCAGGTTTTGTTTTTCAAGGTTCTGAAATTTATGGAGGTTTAGCAAATACTTGAGATTATGGTCCTTTAGGTGTTCTACTTTCTAAAAATATTAAGGACTTTTGATGAAGAGAATTTATAACTAAAATACCAGAAAATTATGGATTAGATTCTAAAATTTTAATGAATCCAAAAGTTTGAGAAGCATCAGGTCATGTTTCAAATTTTTCCGATCCATTAATAGAAAATAAAAAAAATAACAAAAGATATAGAGCTGATCACATTATGGAAGAACTTTTTCCAGAAATAAATGTCAATAAATTATCAAATGAAGAAATTACAAAACACTTAAGAAATAACGTTAAAAACTATGATAATAGTGAAACAGATTGAGGAGAAATTAAACAATTTCACCTTATGTTTGAAACTCATCAAGGAGTTGTAGTAGATAAAAAAGATAAAATTTATTTAAGACCTGAAACAGCACAAGGAATTTTTGTTAATTTTAAAAATATACAAAGAACAATGAGAGCGAAAATTCCTTTTGGAGTAGGACAAATTGGTAAATCCTTTAGAAATGAAGTAACTCCAGGAAATTTTATTTTTAGAACTAGGGAATTTGAGCAAATGGAACTTGAAATTTTTAGTTCTCCAGAAGATTCACTAGCAATATACAAAAATTATTTAGAAAAAGTGTGAGCTTTCCTTTTAAATATAGGAATTAAGAAAGAATCTATTAAATTTAGGGAACACTCTAAAGAAGAGTTAGCTCATTATTCTCAAGCAACAAGTGATGTAGAATTTTTATTCCCTTTTGGTTGAGGTGAATTACTCGGAGTTGCACATAGAGGTGATTTTGATTTAACATCACACAGTAATTTTTCAGAAGAAAAATTAGAATATTTAGATCCAGTAACTAATAAAAAATACATTCCGCATATTATCGAACCTTCTATTGGGATGGATAGATTACTTTTAGCTTTAATTGTAGATGCCTATGAAGAAGAAAATATAGAAAATAATGATACAAGAATAGTTTTAAAATTAAATAAAGATATCGCCCCATATAAAGTAGCAGTTCTTCCTCTTGTTAAAAAATTATCAAAAGAAGCAATGGAAATTTTTAATTCATTAATAGAAGATAATATAAGTGCTTCATTCGATGAAAGTGGAACTATTGGTAAAAGATATCGTCGTCAAGATTCAATAGGAACTTTTTATTGTATAACTTTTGACTATGATTCTTTAAACGATAATAAAGTAACTATTAGAAACAGAGATACAATGCAGCAAGAGAGAATTTTCATTGCAGATATTAAAAAATATATTAAATAAATTAGGAAGGTAAATGAATAAAGAATTAGTAAATAAAATAATAACTGAATTGGATATAATTTCAGTTATTTCCAGTTTTTTACCTTTAGAAAAAAGAGGAAATAACTATTTGGCCATATGTCCATTTCACCAAGATAGCAAACCATCATTAACTATTTCTCCTTCTAAAAAAATTTTTAAATGTTTTAGTTGTCAAGAATCAGGAAATGTTCTAGATTTTGTAATAAAATTTAATAATTTTTCTTTTACCAACGCACTAAAATACTTAAACGAAAATTTTAACTTAAATTTGAATTTGGATGAAATGTCTTCTTTTGAAAATAAACCCCTATATAATGAGTTTGAACAAAAATTAATTAAAGCAAATGAAGATGCCAATATGTTATTTAAATTGTTCTTATTAAATCAACAAAAAAGTAATTTTGAAATTTCCAGTTTTATTCAAAATCGCTTTATAAATGACGAAATAATAAAGGTTTTTGAATTAGGTTTCGCTCCAAATGATAATAAAATTATTGAACTTTTATCTTTAAAAAATAACCAAAAAGACATATTAATTAATGCATCACTTATAACTGAAAACGAAAACTCTTTTTTTAAAAACAGAATTATGTTTCCTATAAAAAATCAATTTGGAAACATTGTAGGATTTTCAGGAAGAGTTATTTCTGATAAAAGTAATCAAGTTAAATATTTAAATTCAGCTCAAAATAAAATTTTTTCAAAATCAAAAATACTCTTTAATTATAAAAATGCGATTGATTTTTTAGGAACAAAAAATGAATTAATAATTTGTGAAGGATTCATGGATGTTATCGCTCTTTATAAAGCAAACATAAAAAATGCCGTTGCATTAATGGGTACTGCTTTAACTGAAGAACATATTAAATTGTTGCTAAACAAACATGTAATTCTACTTTTAGACGGCGATAAAGCTGGTGTAGAAGCTACTAAAAAATCTCTAAAAATTTTATTAAAAAATAATATAAAAGTAGAAATCATTAAAAATGATACAAACTATGATCCAGATGAATATTTAAACATTTTTGGACAAGAAAAACTCAAGGAAATGCTTAATAATAGAATATCACCCCTTTCTTTTTTATATAAAGAAATGATTATTAATGTAGATAAAAATGATTTTATATCAGTTGATAATTTTATAAAAGACTTTAAAGATTTTTTAGTTTTAGCTGATTATAAAGAAAAATCCTTTATTTTAGAAAAAATTGAAAGAGAATTAAACATAAATCCTAAAATTTTTAATCTCCAAAACAATGAAATAAAATACAAAAGTTTTTCAAATTATAATCAAAACCCAAATAAACAAAAAAAAGTATTAAATTTAGAGAGTAATGTAGAAAAAATAAGAAAACAAATAATAACTTCCATTTGTCTTATAGAAGAGATTGAAAAAAATTTTATGCAAAATTCTGAAAAATTCAATCTTCTTGTTTCTGATAAAAAAAATATTAATAAAATTCTTAAATATAAAACGGTTCAAGAAAAAACACAAGCTCTAAATGAAAGTCAATTATTTATAGAAACTTATGCAAAAGATCTTAATGATTTAAATGTTTTAATTAACAATTACAAAAAAATCAATGAAAAAATAAAAGTATTCAAGATACAGAATATAATAAAAGAATTAGAAAAAGAAAAAGAAAATTGTTCCGATATAGATGAAAAAGAAAAAATTGATGAAAAAATTTTATCATTTATTTCATTATTGAATAAATAAAATCATTTTTATGGTATAATTTTTTATACTTTTTAATTGATAAATTTAATTAAAATCTAAAAAACTTAAGGTGACAAATGGCTAAAGATAAAAACTTATCAAATTCATACACAACAATTATAAATGCATTACAAAAAGAGTTAGCAAGACAAAAAAAGAAGAAAAAAGATAAAACTTTTCTTACTCAAGATGAAGTTTTTAAATTTTTATATGCAAAAAAACTTTCTATAGATGAAGATGAAGCAATGGACTTGCTTCCAGTTTTAATTTCTGAAAAAATCTTAAATGACGAAAGTGATAAAGGTGATTTTGACGAAATAAATGAAAAAGAGATAGAAAAAGAAATATCTAAATCTAAAAAAAGAACTAAAAATAAAAAGATATCTGATGAAGATGTTGATTTTGATGATATCGATGAAATTGATGATTTAGAATTAAAAGATTATGATTCTGATGATGTTTTATCTATGGAAGATGATGAAATTTTTGAAGAAGATTTTAACTTAAACGATTCTCAATACAGAAATAAACTAACCGAAACTAATGATATTATAAAATGATATATGCGTTGAATTGGTAAATATGGAAAATTATTAAGCCAAGATGAAGAAATTGCTCTTGCTAAGCAAATTAAAGAAGGTGGTAGAAAAGGTAGAAAAGCTCGTCACACATTAATTAATAGAAATTTAAGACTGGTTATAAATAATGCCAAAAAATACAAAAATAGGGGTTTATCCTTTATAGATTTAATTTCTGAAGGTAATTCAGGGATTTTAAAAGCCGTTCAAAAATATGAATTTGAAAAAGGATATAAATTCTCAACCTATGCAACTTGATGAATTAGACAAGCAATAACAAGGGCAGTTGCTGATCAAGCAAGAATCATAAGAGTTCCTGTTCATATGGTAGAAACAATTAATAAATTGACTAAAATTGAAAGAGAATTACATCAAAATTTAGGAAGAATACCAACAGATGAAGAGATTGCTGAAAAAATGGAAGATGATTTTACAGCTGAAAAAGTTCAATATATTAGAAAAATTAATATTGATCCAATTTCATTAGATAAACCAATTGGTAAGGAAGATGATTCATTCTTTTCTGACTTCATAAAAGATGAAACTGTAATTTCTCCTGTTGATTTTGCTTCAGGAAAAGAATTGGAACAAATTTTAAAAGAAATGCTTCATAAAAATCTAGATGAAGATGAAAGAATCTTAATAATGAAAAGATTTGGTGTTGGTGAAAACGAACACGGAGAAAGATATAGAATACATAGTTTAGAAGAATTAGCTAATGAAAAAGGTGTTTCAAAAGAAAGAATAAGACAAATTGAATCAAAAATTTTAAGAAAATTAAAAATAACTCAGAAAAAAAGAAAATTAAAAGATTATTACCAAGGTGAATAATTCAAAAGAATTTTCTTTATTTCTTGATTCAATTTTCCCTCAAAACTCTAAAGAAGATTGAGATAAGGTAGGGTTTTCATACTTTTTTGATAATCAAATTTCTAAAGTTCTCATTTGTTTAGATTTAACTAAAAAAGCATTAGATTATGCGATAAAAAACAATTTTAATTTTATTTTAACTTATCACACTTTTCTTTTTTATAAAGGATATTTAAAAAACACTTTTGAAAAAGAACCTTACAAAAAATCAATGCATAAATTAATAAAGAAATATAAAATTAATGTTTTTTCAATTCATACCAATTTGGATTTTTTACCAAATAGCGGTGTTAAATCTATACTTGAAAAAATCAATTTAGAAGGTGATTTAACTCCTGTAAATAAATTTAATTCTATTGTTAATTTAAAAAGCGAAATCTCTTTTTTTGAATTGATAAACAAAATTAAAAATATGCTAAATTTAAATAATTTGCAAACAAATTTGCAAAAAAATAAAAAAATTAAAAAAATTGTAATTTTGCCAGGAGCTGCTGGTATTGAAAATATATTAGAAACTTATAAAGTAATTAAAAATAAAGCTCTTTACATCACTTCAGACTTAAAATGAAATGAATTGTTAACAATCAATAATCTAAAAATTGATTTATTGGTAGTTCCGCACTCAATTGAAAAAGCAAATATTGATTTTATGTATAAAATAATAAAAAAATCTTTAACCAATTTAAAAGTAGAAAAATATTTGGAAAATGAATTTATAATAAATATATAATAATTTAAAAATTAAAAGGAAAAATATGATTAAATTAGGATCACACGTTTCATTCAAAAAACCCAATTACTTATATGGAGCAATTGAAGAATCTATAAAAAATGGTGCAAATTGCACAATGATTTATTTAGGAGCACCACAAACAACTTTAAGAACAAATGTTTCTAACTACAAACTATTTGAATATTTAAAAGACTATAAAGAAATAATAAAACCAGAAGACATAGTGGTACATGCACCATATATAACTAATCCAGCAAATCCTGAAAAAGCTGATTTTGCTAATAAATTTTTAATAGAAGAAATAGAAAGAATGAATTATATAGGTGCTAAATATTTAGTTTTACACCCTGGTTCCCATACTACATTTTCTAGAGAAGAATCACTTAAACAGTTAATTAAATCCCTAACTTTTATTTTAAATAATACAAAAAATGTAGAAATTATACTTGAAACTATGTCTGGAAAAGGTTCTGAAGTAGGAATTAACTTTGAAGAATTACTTTTTGTTTTGAATGAAGTGAATAATCCCAGAACAGGAATTTGCATTGATACCTGTCATATTTGAGATGCAGGTTATAATTTGGAAAATTATGACGAATTTATAAATGAATTAAAACAAAAAAATATTTTAAAACATTTAAAAGTTATTCATCTCAATGATTCGAAAAATCCTTTAAATTCGCACAAAGATAGACACGCAAACATTGGAGAAGGTTTTATTCCTAAAGAAATTCTTAAAAAAATTGTACACGATCCTTTATTTGATAATATACCTATTATATTAGAGACTCCTTGAAAAGAAGAAGGACCAATTTATGATAAAGAAATTGCTTTTCTGCTAGATAAAGAAAATAAAAATAACTAGGTTTTACCCTAGTTTTCTTTTATCAAAATTTCTGCTGCCTTACAGATCATAGCAGCATTATCAGTGCAATATTCCAATTTAGGAATTATAGAATTTGAATGTAGTTTAACAAATTCATTTCTTAAATGTTTATTAGCAGAAACTCCACCTGCAAGAACTATAGAATTAGGTTGAAATTCTTCAATTGCCATTTTTGTCTTTTCTATTAAATAATCAACAATAGTTTTTTGAAAAGAATAAGCTATTTCTTCAACAGGAACACTTAATCTTCTATTTTCAAAGTTATTTATAATATTTATAACTTGTGTTTTTATACCACTTAAAGAAAAATCGTATTTTCCTTCCGTTTTTGGTTTTGAAATTTTTATATTATTAACAAATTGACTTTGTTTGCCTATATTATCAAAATATATTTTATCAATAATTGGTCCGCCAGGAAAGGATAAATTTAATTTTCTAGCTATTTTATCATATGCCTCACCAACTGCATCATCTAAAGTTTCGCCAATTATTTCTATTTGCTTAGGATTTTTAGCATATAAAATTTGAGTATGTCCCCCAGAGACTAAAAGTGAAATAGCTGGATAAATTATTTCATTATCTATTGCACCTGAAAAAAAATGACCATTTAAATGATTTATCGGAAATAAAGGTTTATTTAAAATTAATGAAATTGCTTCTGCAAATAATTTCCCTATTTGCAAAGAACCAATTAAACCAGGTTCTTTTGTAAATGCTATATAATCTATTTTATTTAAGTCTATTATCTTTTTTATTTCTTCTAAAATAATAGCTATATTATTAACATGTTCTCTTGAAGCGATTTCCGGAATTGTACCTCCATATTTAGCATGAATTTTGATTTGACTAAATGTAATATTAGAAAGTATTTTACCGTTTTTTAAAATAGCTACAGATGTGTCATCGTGTGAAGTTTCTATACCTAATATTGTCATTTTTCTTTATTTTTCCTTTATTTTATTCAAATATTCTTTTAATTTTTGTTCATTTTTATTATTACCAAATTCAAAAAATTTATTGTTTTTTATTTCTGAAGGTAAATATTGTTGATCAACATAATTATTTAAAAAATCATGTGGATATAAATAATTTACCCCGTGATTAAATTTTTTAGCACTTTTATAATGAGAATCTTTTAAATGATCTGGAATTTCATATATTTTGCCAGTATCAATTAATTCAGAAACTTTTTGCATCGCTTGATAAGTTGAATTGCTTTTTGGACTTAATGCCAATTCAATAATGATAGTAGAAAGTGGTAATCTAGCTTCAGGCATTCCGAGTCTTTCTGCTGAATTAATTGCTGCCATAACTTTCAAAGAAATATTAGGATGAGCAAGACCTATATCTTCATATGCAACACAAAGCATTCTTCTATATAAACCATCAAAATCTCCGCTTTTTATAATTAACATACCATAATATAAAGCTGCATTAGGATCGCTTCCTCTTAATGATTTATGAAAAGCACTTAAATTATTATAATGTGAATCAGCGTTTTTGTCACTATAAAAATTAACATTTGGTAATAATTTTTCAACAATTTCTTCACTTAAAGGTTCATTTTTACTTAAAGTTAAAACAAAATCTAAATTTCTAAAAATAGTTCTTATATCAAAATTTGATAAAAATATTATTTTTTCTATAATTTCTTTTGCTAAAATGAAGCTTTTTGAATGAAAAAAATTTATTATTTCTTCCAAAGAAGGCTTGTTGAATTTTAAAATTTGCATTCTGCTTCTAATTGCTGGATTGATTTTAAAATATGGGTTTTCTGTTGTTGTTGCATAAATTATAATTTGGTCTTTTTCCAAATAACTTAAAAGTAAATCTTGTTTATCTTTATTTAAACGATGAATTTCATCAATAATCAAAATGTCATTATTTTTAATTTTCTCTAAAAGCGAATCTTTATTTTCTATAGTTGCATTAAATGTAGTGTATTTTAAATTAAGCTTTAAAGCTAAAACATTTGCAACTGATGTTTTTCCAATTCCGCTTTCTCCATAAAAAATAAAAGATGTTCTGTTTTTTAATTCAATTACTCTATTTAAAAGAAATTTAATATGCTCTTGACCTATAATTTCATCCAGTGTTTCTGGTTTAAATTTTTTCAAATCTAATTTTTTATTCATAAATTTTATCTATTTTTTTTGTTATTTTTTGAATAGCAAAATTTTCTATTTTATTTTTTACTGTGTTTAGGTGAATATCAACCACTAAACTAATAGATTCTTTTATTTCTTTTGCGTTTTTTTCTATTGTTTCTGCGTTTTTTAAGATTTTTTCAGTTTGTGTTCTTATGTGTTTAAGAGAATTATCTAAAATTTCATTTTTCATTTTATCAAATTGTTCTAAAATATCCTTTTTTTCTTGGAAAGTTATTTCAGCATCTGCTATTTTTTCTCTTTCCATTATAAAATGTTTAAGTAATGATAAAAAGGGAATTAAATATGCAGGTCTTATAACATACATATTTTCATAATCAAATACCTTAGAAATTAAAAAATCCTTTTCTGGTTCTAATTCGCTAACCAGAATAGCGAAATCAGCTTGTTTTTTAGTTTGGTCTCTTTTTAATTTATCATAATAATCAGAATTCTTTTTATTACCTGTTTCACCTTGACTTTTTGCTTCTATTATTATTTTTCCTAATAATTTTTTATTATTATTTCTACTATAAATATCATATAAAAAATCTGCTTTAGTATGATCTTTAACTTCATTATCTTTATAAAAAGAACAGTTGTTATCAAACGAAAGATTTTCAGAAGCTTGAGAAATTATTCAATTTTCTAAATCTTCACCGATAAGTTTTATATTTACATTTTTTTTCCTTTGTAAATCATTTATAGTAGTTTTTAGTTCAGTGTTTTCCTTAATTCATTTTTGTATTTCATTAGAATGTTGAATTTCTTTTTTAGTCATTTCTACTTGTGATTCACTTTGCATATTAAGTTTAATATTTTTCATTCTTTCTACTAAAGTTGCATTTTCTTTTCTTATGTTTTGCAATGAATCAATTAATTCAAGATATTCAAGAGATTTTTTATATTCATTTATAGTCTTAATTTCAGCATTAACTAATTCATGTTGTAATTGTGTTTTTTCTTTGATTAAATTCTCTTTTTCAGCAACTAAATTATCGATTTTCTTTATTTTTTCTGTAAATTCTTCATTATTTCTAAAATCTTCTATAGCTCTTAAAGAAGCGTTTTCTAATTCTTGTTTGTGATTTTTGATTATATTATTTTTTTCGTTTAAATCATTTTTTAAATTAATGAATTCTTCACTAGTTTTATACTCTAAAAGTGCTTGGTTTTTAGCTGTATTAAATAAATCATCGTCTATTTTTAAACGCACTTCATTTAAATAATTTTCTACACCTTCATCCTTATATTCATCTATAAAGAAAAAATCTCCTTTTTTTGCATCTTCCAAGATTTCAAATTTGATTCTTGGCTCATGTTCTATAATTCTAACTTTTATTTTATTTCCCATTTTTTTGCCTTTCTATATATAAATAATATTATATTAATTTTTACATTTAAACAGTAAAATTTCGAATTTTATTTTCACATTTACTCTTTTAAAATAAAATATTTACATTTCCCCATATTTTCTAAATAAATTAAAGAAAAATATTCTCCATAAGAACAATAATATAAATTATATTTAGAATGAAAAATGATAGTATTTCCATGTTCTGGACATAATTGCAATTCACTTGGTAAAATATATTTTCATTCATTTATTATTTCTTTTTTTGCAATAATTCTATTTACATTTTTATTAAATTCATTAAAAATTTTTAGACTTCATTTTAATTTTCAAAAGTCTTTCTTATCAATTTTTCTTTTTTTATATTGGAGCTTGAATTTTTTTCACTGGTTTTTATTTTCATTTTTAAAAATCAAAAAATCATTAATAGATTCAACATATTTATATACAAAAATAAATTGATATTCTTCTTCTAAAAATGATTTATTTTCCTGTAAAAAATTAAAATATTCATGTTTAGTATGTTTGTGTCTATTAAATTTAGAATAAAAAATTATAATTATTCCTATTATAGTAGGAATAAAAATTAAAAGCATTAAAAATAGTATAAGTAATCACTCTAAACCAGAAGAAAAAATTAAAATAAATAAAGAAAATAAAAATAAAATCAATACATAAAATAAAATTATTATTATTTTTTTTACAATATAAACAACAATATCTTTATGGTAAAAGAAACTATTAAATTTTTGTCTATTTTTTTTATATTCAATATGTTTTTTCCTATCAAATAATCATTCATTTATTTTTTTTCAAATTATATAATAGATAAAAATTAAAGTTGATTTAAATAAAGTGTTAATTATTAATGAAGATATAAATTCAAAAAATTTAATATTTCAAAATCAATTTTTTATAAAAATATCTGGTTTTTTTTCTTGTAAAATATTTTGAAATTGCTCAATTAAATTGTTAGATATTAAATGAAAAACATTAACAAATGAAAAAATAGTAGTTAATATTAGAACTGCTATTTCTATATAAATGGTAGGATTCAAAAATTTATTTTTTATTTTCATTTTTATTATTTCTGATAAATCTGAAAATTCAATAAATTTTTTTACTTTAAAAATTTTATTTTTTTCTTTTTCACTTAAAATAACGTATAAAAAAGCAATTATATAAAAAACTGTTATTGTTAATCAAATAAAACCCATTTTAAAATACCTATAAATGTAATAAAAGTAATAAAAAAATGGCGGGGCAAACAGGATTTGAACCTGCGCGGGCGGTTAAGCCCCTAACGCGTTAGCAATGCGTCCTCTTCAGCCTCTTGAGTATTGCCCCCCAAGTTTTTACTATATAATTATATAATAATTTGCTTAAATTAATAAGCATTTTTTTTATTTTTCAATAAGTTTATAAAATTCCTTTTCATTAATTATTGGAGTTTTGTGTTTTTCTGCTAATTTTAATTTAGATTCACCTGGTAAATCTCCAACAACTAAATAGTTTGTTTTAGAAGTAATTGTATTAGAAAGTACCCCAGAATTAGATACTACTAATTTTTTAAATTCATTTCTTGTTATGGATAAAGTTCCTGTAACAACAAAAGAAATATTTTCTAAATTTTTGCTTTCAATCTTGTTGTTTTCCTTTATAAAATTCAAATTTTGCTCTTTTAATTTTAATAAAAATTCTTTATTTGCTTGAATACTAAAATAATTTTTTAATTCTTTAACAATGGTTTCACCAAATTTATTTACTTCTAAAAATTTTTCATAATCATAATTTAAAAGTTCATCAATATTATTGATCCTTTTACTAATTTCAATAGATGCTTCAACACCTATATTTTTAATTCCAAGTGCATAAATAAATTTACTAAATTCTATGGTTTTAGAATCATTTATGGCTTTTAATAATACAGTTGTGGAACGCATCTTAAAATTCTTAGTTCATTTTTTATTATTAGCACTAATTAAAGCAATATTTTTTTCTAACTCAAATACATCAATAACATTTTTTATTACGCCAAAGTCATAAAATTGTTTAATAGTTTTTTTAGAAAGTGTTGAAACATCGAAAGCATTTTTGGAAAAGAAGTGGATAATTTTTCTAACAATTTTGTCTGAACAATTTTCATTTTCACAAAATTGTTCTTTTTCTGTATTATGTAAAGGAAAATTACAACTTGGACAGTGAGTTAAAATATCAATATTGGTATTTTCGAATTTTTTTACAGATGAAATTACTTGTGGAATAATTTCTCCAGATTTTTTAATATAAACATCTTCTCCAATTCTAATTTTAAGATTTAAAATGTTTTGAAAATTATGTAAATAAGCTTTTTCAACTTTAGTTCCATTTAAAAAAACTGGTTCTAAATTGGCAACATAAGCAATTTTTCCTGTTCTTCCTGTTTGGTAATCAACTGAAAGTAATTTAGTTTTTACGATTTCATCATAAAATTTATATGCAATAGCTCCTTTAGGAAATTTAGAAGTATAACCCAATTCTTCGGAGAAAATAACATCATTTACCTTAATTACCATTCCGTCTATTTCATATTTCAAATCATCTCTATTTTTATCCACATATTCTATAATTTCCTGTATTTCAAGTAAATTATGTACAGTTTTTCCTATTGTATTTACAGGAAAATGATTTGTTTTTAAAAAGTTGATAGTTTGCGAAACAGAATTAATATTATGGTTAATAGGTTCTACAACTTGATAAAAAAATGCTTTAATTTTGTGCATTTCATCAGTGGAAACGTTTTTCAATTTTCTTACTATTCCTGCAGCTGCATTTCTTGGATTTAAAAACAAATTTTTTCTTTCTAAAGATTTAATTTTAGAGTTCGAGGATTCTTCATCGATTTTTTGTTGGTTATATTCATCAATTTTTGCTTGAATTTGTGAATTTAAATCAATAAAATCATCTTTATCAATATATATTTCTCCTCTAATTTCAATGGGTTTATCATATTTTATTATTTTCGGAAAAAATTCATCTTTTGTTTTTAATATATTATTAATGATATTTTCACCTTCAATACCATTACCACGAGTTAATGCTTTTATTAATTTACCATCTTTATAATGAAGAGCAACAGAAAGTCCATCAATTTTAGGTTCAATATAAAAATCTTTAATTTCCTTTATAACTTCTTGAGAATCATTCAAAAATTTTTGAATTTCTTCATATGAATAAGCTTTATTTAAAGATAACATCGCAAAAGAATGTTTAACTTTTTCAAATTGAGTAGAACTTATAGAATGAATTTTTTGAGTTGGTGAATTTAAATTTTCTTCTCAAGAAAATAAAGAAAAATATACATTTTCTAATTCTTTTAACTCTTTCATTTTGTCTTCATATTCTAAGTCGCTAATTTCTTGTGTATTTTCTTCAAAATACAATTTATCATGATATGAAATTTCTTGTCTTAAATCTTCAATAATTTTTTTAATTTCTAAATCGGTTTTTCCTTTTATTTTATCTTTTGTTTTTTTTCTCATAAATCATCCTTATTAAAATTGTTGAGCTGTATAAATTCAAAATAGCGGTAATGGTCCTATTACATTTTGTTCTACTAATATAACAAAAACTATAAAACTAATTAAAAATAATAAAAATAAGTAGTCAAATCATTTTAAATAAAGACGACGATATTTTGTTCTTTTTTCATAAGGATCATAACCTCTTACTTCCATTGCGTTTGATAAATCTTCTGCTCTAGAAAATGATAAAACAAATAGTGGAATTGTTAAGGTAATCATTGCCTTAACTTTATCATTAATTTTTCCGTGTTTAAAATCAACTCCTCTTGAAGCTTGTGCTTTAATAATTCTATTTGCTTCAAGTAATAAAGTAGGAATGAATCTAATTGCAATTGAAATAATCATCGCTATTACATTGGTATTAATTTTTACAAGTTTTAATGGGAAAATCAAATCTTCAATAGCTCTTGTTAATAATACAGGTTTAGTAGTATAAATCAAAAGAGTAGTGATTAAAATCATACAATAAATTCTTAAACCAAGAACAAAAGCCCTTATAAAAGATAAATTAGTATATTTTAAAGTTGTAAATTTTAAGTTCAATGAAAATCATTCTTGACTTATAAATTTATAAGATTGATCGTGATCTAAACCTTTTATAATGAATTCTGGTTTATTAAAATTACTTAAATCATTTAATATAAAAGAATAAATTATAGACATAAATAAAAATATAAAAATAGGTAACTTAGCTACTTTTATTAAGTGAAAAGGTTTTTTAGTGGTAACAGCAAACAAAATTATCATAGGAATTATTAAAAAAGAAAGAGTTAATAAATGTGTTGTTACAAAAAACAAAGTAATAAAAATAATATTAAATATTAATTTAATTCTTGGATCTAACTTATGCAAAAACGTATTTTTAGGTACATATTTTCCAATTACTATATTCATATTACTCCTTTATTAACTTATTTATTTCTGAAATTAACTCATTAATATTTTTAACTTTTGGAATATTTATTCCTTTTTGTTTTAGTTTATTAACAAAACTTAACAATTTAGTTGGTTGCATTTTATTATCTTCTAAAAACTCTGTGTCACTAAGTATTTCGTAAGTGTCTCCATCTTTAATTATTTTACCTTCCTTGAATACAATTGTTCTATTTGTTCAAGTTAAAGCGTTATCTAAATCATGAGTTACAATTACTATAGTTTTTCCTGCTTTGTGTAAATTATCAAAAATTTCCAAAGTTTCTTGAATCCCCACCGGATCTAAACCTGCTGTTGGTTCATCAAAAAAAATGATATCAGGATCCATTGCTAAAATTCCTGCAATTGCCACCCTTCTTTTTTGTCCACCTGATAAATCAAAAGGTGATTTTTGTAAATAAGATTCATCTAAACCAACAAGTTTAATTATATTTTTAGCTTTTTCAATAGCTTTTTTCTTTTCTTCTCCCATTGAAACAGCACCAAATATAATATCTTTTTCGATAGTTTGCTCAAATAGCTGGTATTCTGCAAATTGAAACACAACACCAACCCTTTTTCTTATTTGTTTTAACTCTTTACCTTTAACTCTTTTTGCAAAAAGTTTTTTCTTTTTTAAAATAACATTTTTCTGTATATTTTCTTTATTTTTGTTGTCATTAACATAAATAAATTCCACTTCTCCATCGTCTGGATAAATTAAACCATTCATATGTTCGATGAATGTGGTTTTTCCACTACCTGTTTGTCCTATAATTGAAATGAATTCACCTTTATTTATTTCAGTTGAAACACCATCTAAGGCATTAAATCTTGAAGGTAAATCTTTATCATAAATTTTAAATATATTTTTTATTTTAATTTGCATATTTCCTCTATTAATTCATTTTCATCATATGTTGGTTTTATTTTATTTATTAAAGAAGAAATTTTATAAATAAATGGTGAATCTAATTTTGCTTCTTCTAATACTTTTTTATCATTTAAAATGTTTTTTGGAGATCCTTGTGCTATTACCTTACCTTTTGCTAAAACTATCACTTCATCTGCTAAAACAGCTTCATCCATATCATGAGTTATGGAAATTAAAGTTTTTGTTCTTGTAGATTGAATTTCTCTAATTATGTTTAAAACATCGTGTTTTCCTTTAGGATCTAGCATTGATGTAACCTCATCAAAGATTATAATTTTAGGACTTAAAGCTAAAATGGAAGCAATTGCAACTCTTTGTTTTTGACCACCAGATAAATTTTGCGGTTCTCTTTCAAGATGATCTAGCATATCAACTTTTTGAGCTAAATTGAAAATTATTTCCTTCATTTCCTTTGGATTAACACATCTATTTTCTAAACCAAAAGCAATATCATCTTCAACTGTTGCACCAACAAATTGATTATCTGGATTTTGAAAAATAATTCCAATATATTTTCTTGCTTCATTTAAAGTGCTTTTGGATAATAAAATATCATTTATTCACACTCCACCTTTTTTAGGTTTTATAATTCCTGTTAAAATTTTAGATAAAGTTGATTTTCCCGAACCATTGTGTCCTAAAATGGCAATATATTTTCCTGCTTTGAATTCTAAATTTATATCATCTAATGCTAATTTTGCATTTTCTTCATCGCTGTAACTAAAAGATACGTTTTTAAGTTTTATCATAATTTTTAATTATACTATTTATTGCTTTTTTTATTATTATTTAATAATAAATTAGCAGAATTTATATAAGATCTAATCAAACCACCTGCTCCAAGTTTAATTCCACCAAAATATCTAACAACAACAATGAGACTATTTTCTATTTTTTTTATTTGAAGCAAATTTAAAAGTGGTTTTCCTACAGTTCCTTGTGGTTCTCCATCATCGCTCATTCCATAATGTGTTATACCATCATTATCAGTGAATAAAAAAGCATAACAAATGTGTCTAGCTTTTTTATGTTCTTTTTTTAGATTTTCAATTATTGTTTTTACTTCGTTTTTGTCTTTAATTTCATATAAAAAGGAGTAAAATTTAGATTTTTTAATTTCAAATAAGTTATTCATTATTTTATTTTAAATTGAATATTTCCTTCTCCTACAACATGGAATTTTATACTTTCTAAAACATCTCCCAATGAAATAACATCAAAATTTTCTCTTTTTACAAAATTAATTTTTTCATCTAATGCATAAATTGTTAATGTATAAATTCCATTTGAATCTGAAATATTTGGTATTTTTACCAATCCATAATCGTTTGCTATATACCTAAATATCTCATTACTTTCTCCAAAATCACTAGCTATTCTTTGCGCAAGGTGAGTACCAAAAGTATTAATATAATGATATTTTTGTTCTTTATCAATGTTAAATTGATTAATTATTCTTGAAGGAATTTTTATGAAGTTATCAGTTTCTAAATTCACATTTTCATTTTCTAACTCAGTCCTAATTCAAAATATTAAAGGTGTAGCATAGTTTTTTACTTCAGCGTTTCCCAAAAGTGTCACAACATAACTTTTAGCTTCATTTATTTTGGAAAATTCTAAAGGTAGTGATATTGCATGAAATAAATTATTATGTTTTTGTGCTACATAAAATTTATTTAAAAATATTTCATTGTTTTCTCTATAAAAAGCGCTAGATTTAATTTCAATATTTGTCTTTTTATTACTCTTATAAAAGAAAATTTTATCTTTTTCAAGTCCTTTGTTTAATTCCTGACTTTCTTTGTTATTTTCTACAAATCTATCATTCATAAAAACATATTTTGTTCTATATAAAAAAGTATAAAATCCTGAATCAATAACTTTTCCTTTTATCAAATTTTGAAAATCGTCAAAAAATAATTTATCTTCTTTATTGAAATTTGAATTTTTTAAAATGTCTTCTGTATTTAAAGCATAAATTCTTAATTCATAATTATGGTCACTTTCTACAGGGAATGGTCCTACATAAACACCATTATTTTCAATTGAAACAATTTGTTCCAGTAAATGTTTTTTAGCAAAGGATGACATAGAATTTTCAAATTGAATAATTCTATCTTTATTTTGAAATGAAAAATCCCAATCTACCCTATTTTTCTTTATATTTGCAGCAATTCAATGAATAAAAGGTACTCCTAAAGATTTAGAAGCTTCCTTATCAATTAATGTTATAGCATATGATTTAGCATTTTTTACTTTTGACCATTTTATTGGGAAACTTACAGAATTGTCTTTTAAATTAGAATTACCAAATTGAGTTTCCAAAACACCATTTTTTACATTTTTTACAATTATTTTCATAAATTAAATTTTAACAAAAAATACACAAAATTAAACTTAAATAATTTAATCTTGTGTATTTTGTAAATAAATTGAAAAACTATTTTCTAATATTAAGTTTTTCAATAGTTTTTTTGTAAGAATCAAAATTGTTTTCTTTTAAATATAATAAAAGTTTTTTACGTTTATTAACCTTTGCCATAAATCCACGTTTTGAATGTTTATCTTTTTTATTAACTTCAAAATGTTTTTTTAATGATTCAATATCTTCAGTTAAAATTGCAACTTGAACTTCAATCATACCTGTGTTTTTTTCGTTTCCACCGAATTCAATTGTTAATTCTCTTTTACGTTCTTTTGAAACCATATTTTCTCCTTTGATTTAATCCCAGCAAAAACTTGAACGAATGTTAAAACCGAGAAAAAATATTTTATATTAATTTTATTAATATTTAAATTTTATCACATTATTTGTTTAATGTTAATAATTTTATGAAAGAATCTGCTTTTAATGAAGCTCCACCTACAAGTGCTCCATCAATATCTTTTTGATTCATTAATTCTTCAATATTTGTTGGACTTACTGAACCTCCATATTGAATAACAACATCTTTATGTGTGTTTTCTCTTATAAATTCACAAACTTCTTGTGCTATTTGTGCAGTTGCTGTTTTTCCTGTACCAATTGCTCAAACAGGTTCATAAGCAATTACAATTTTAGAAAAATCTTCTACATTTTTTAAAGAATTTTTTAATTGATGTAAAATAACATCTTTTGTTTTATTATTTTCGTATTCTTCTAATGTTTCTCCAACACAAACAACAGGAGTTAATCCTTCTTTTAATGCTTGATGAACTTTTAAGTTAACTAATTCATCTGTTTCACCAAAATATTGTCTTCTTTCAGAGTGTCCTAAAATTACAAAAGATACAGATAAATCCTTTAACATAGATGCAGAAATTTCCCCTGTATATGCACCAGAATCAAAATTTGAAAAGTTTTGTGCTACTATTTTTAAATTTGATTTTTCAAATAAAAATAAATTAGTAAAAGGTGCAGCAATTCCGAAAGTAACTTCATCTGAAATTTTTGTTTTGTTTTCACTGTATAATCTACTAAATTCATCTAAAAATGCTTTTGTTTCTTGAGCATTTTTATTCATTTTTCAATTACCAATAATTGTTAATTTTTTCATTTTTCTCCTTAAAAAATAATCATTATTCAAATTATACTAAAACTCTTGAATTAATAAAAAAATTAATTATTTTATTATAAATTTCAATAACAAAATCTTCAGTTTATAGTAAAATTTAAATAATATTAATATAATAATAAATGTTAGAAAGCAGGCAACAATGAAAAGTATAAAAAATGTAATATTAAATGCTAAAGAAAATGATAAAAAAATTTTTAGTATTCAAGGATGACTAACAAACTTAAGAGGAAATACAAAAATTAAATTTTTAGAAATAAATGATGGTTCTACAATAGTTAATTTGCAGGTAGTTTTAAAAAACGAAAAAATCAATTTACAAGAAGTCGATAAGGCAAGGGATGGAGCAGCTATTTATGTTAAAGGTGTTTTAAATTACACTCCAAATTCAAAACAACCTATCGAACTTCAAGCTGATGAATTTAAGTTATTAAAAAATACAGATGAAGATTTTCCAATTCAGAAAAAAGAAATTTCAATGGAATTTTTAAGAGAAATACCTCATTTAAGACACAGAACAAAATTAATAAAAGCTATAATGCTAATTCGTTCTACTTTGGCGATAGAAATTCATAAATTTTTCTCTAATCATGATTTCCTTTATGTTTCAGCACCTATCATAACTTCTAACGACGGAGAAGGAGCAGGAGAAACTTTTGTTGTGGATTCAGAAAATGAAAAAATGTTTTTTGGAAAAAAAGCAACTTTAAGTGTTACTGGTCAATTACACGCTGAATCTTATGCAATTGGAATGAAAAAGGTTTATACTTTTGCTCCAACATTTAGAGCTGAAAATTCTCACACTAAAAAGCATGCAGCAGAATTTTGAATGGTTGAACCTGAAATCGCTTTTTACGAATTGCAAGATGTGATTAAATTATCTGACCATATGTTAAAAACCGTTATTAAAAACACTTTAGAAAAACATAAATTAGAATTTGATTTTTTAGAAGAAATTGTTGATAAAAACTTGAGAGAAAAACTAAATTTATTTTTAAACAAAACACTTTCTATTATCGATTATAAAGACGCTATAGCAGAATTAATAAAAGTAAAAGATATTTTTGAAGAAAAAAATATTTATTTTGGTTTAGATTTAGCTACAGAACACGAAAAATACTTAGCAGAAAAATTATTTAACGGGCCTGTTGCTGTTATAAATTATCCAAAAGAATTCAAAGCTTTCTATATGTATCAAAATGATGATAATAAAACAGTTGCTGCTTTTGATTTATTAGTTCCAGGTATTGGTGAATTAATCGGTGGTTCCCAAAGAGAAGTTCGTTATGAAAAATTACTAGAAAGAGTTCGTGAATTATCAATCCCAGAAGACGATTTAAAATGATATTTAGATTTAAGAAGATTTGGTGATGCTGGTTCATCAGGATTTGGACTTGGTTT
This sequence comes from Mycoplasma sp. 613B, assembly GCF_054343485.1. Classification (NCBI taxonomy): domain Bacteria; kingdom Bacillati; phylum Mycoplasmatota; class Mollicutes; order Mycoplasmatales; family Mycoplasmataceae; genus Mycoplasma; species Mycoplasma sp. 613B. The sequence goes on from NZ_JBTGVH010000004.1 coordinate 44,549, forward strand.
TGAAAGACTTGTTATGTATGTTACAGGAATCGACAATATTAGAGATACTATTCCTTTCCCAAGAACAGTTAATAACTTAAAAATGTAAATAAAGGAGTAAAAATGAAATTATCAATATTAATCCCATCATATAAACAAAAAAATGAACTTAAATCTCTTTTAGACTCTTGTTATGTTCAACAGAAAAATGAAGATTTTGAAGTTATTGTCACAATTAACAAACCTACAAATGATGAATTGAATTTAGTTTATGAATATAAAGAACTTTTCAAAGATAAATTAAAAATTTTAATTAATACAAAAAGACAAGGTGTTATTCGCGATATTTTTGATATGCTTACAAAAGCAGTTGGAGAATATTTTATTGTTGTTTTTCCTGAAACTAACTTAAAAAACTTTTTTGTCAAAAGATTTATTGAAATTGAAAAAAAATACAAGGTTGACATTATTGAATTTAAGCCTAAATTTAAAGGTTTTTTTCAATTAGAACCTAAAAAAAGAATTCAAGACAATAAAATTTTTAAAATTCAAGAAGATAAAAAGGTAATTGCATACACTTTTCCAATTATTTTTAACAAATTTTTTAGCACAAATAAATTTTTAGAAATAACAGCGAACACAAATTTTAAAGATGCTAGTTCTAAATATTTGATTGAAATACTATACAAAACACTACCCTTTTTAGAAAGTTATGTCTATATCGATGAAATCATCGTTAATGAATGAAATAATGAAATAAGCATTTTTAACCCTTCACAAGTTATTAGGGACTGAAAAAATATTGAAAATTTCACAAGAGAAAATAAAATTGAATTTATGGAAGAGATTTTATATGCCAAACTTTACTTTTTACAAATTTTTATTCCTGTAATTTTAGGAGTAACTAAAAAATCTCTATTAACAAGACTATTAACAAGACAAGAAGAATTTCCAATAACTGTTTTAAAATATTATGAAAAATTAAAATTATTAAGAAAAAATGAATTTAATTTACTTTTATCAGTAAATAAATACATCCTATTAAACAGTAACGAAAGTAAACTTATTACAGAAAATACAGCCCCATCAAAATGACATTCAATTTCCAAAAAAATTTAACTAAAGCAGAAGCGAGTATTTCAATAAAGTTTCTCTCTTCTTTAATTGATATTTTATTATATTTCTCTTTTGCTTTTTCTTCTTTAGGTTTTTTATTCTTTTTAATATTTAAAAACGATTATAACTTAGCTTATTATTTTTGACTTTTCTTTCAAATTATATTTATTTTGGCTTTCCAATTACTCATTCCTTTGTTAAATCAAGGCAAGAGTATTGGAAAAATAATTTGTAAATTAGAATTACAAACAGAAAAAAAAGTAAACAAAAAAGAATTACTTTCTTGCTTATTAAAAAGAAATTTATTTTTTTCTTTAAATTGAGTTATATTAATTTTTCTTTTTATTCTTTTAATTAACCCTCAATTATCACAGAAAATTGTTTCTAGCAACAGTTTACTAAAAGATAAAAATAAGCAATTTAGTAATTTGACTTCATTAGAAAAAGTTTTAATAAATATTTTTATTGCTTTTTCTAACTTTAACTTTATTTTGCTTTTAATTTTATTTTTTTTCAACATATTTAATCCAAAAAAGAACATCATAAATATTTTTTCCAAAAGCAAATTAGTATACAAAAACAAATTCATCGAAACTCAAAAACCTTTAGAAATTAAAAACCTAAATTGAACCAAAGTGCAATGAGACACGAAAGGAGATTATTATGAAGAATGATAATAATGTAAAAATTCTCTCAAATTTAAATGATAAACAAAAAAGTGCTGTTGTTTATAATCAAGGTCATCTTCGAATAATTGCCGGAGCTGGTAGTGGTAAAACAGGAGTATTAACAAGAAAAATAGCTTACTTAATTGAAAATCAAATTACTGATGCTAAAAAAATTTTAGCAGTTACTTTTACTAATAAAGCCTCAAACGAAATGAAAGAAAGGGTTATAAATTTAGTTGAAGAAAAAGGAAATGAAGTTTTTATAAGTACTTTTCACTCTTTATGTAACTATATTTTAAGAAGAGAAATCACCAATCTCAAAGATTATAATTCTAATTTCGATATTCTTGATTCTTCAGATCAAAAAAATATTTTAGAAAACATATATAGAAAATTAAAAATAACAAATAGAGACATTAATTATTCAACTGTTTTAGAAAAAATTTCTAAATGAAAAAATTTAGAAATTTTGCCAGAAGAAATAGATATAGATAAATTAGAAGAAGATGATGAAATAATAGTTGATCTTTATACTGAATACTCAAAAGAATTAAAATTATTAAAAGCATTAGACTTTGATGATTTAATGATTTTTACCGTTAAAATCTTTCAACAATTTCCAGAAATAAAGGAAAAATGAAGAAATAAATTTTCTCATATTCTCGTTGATGAATTTCAAGATACATCAGAATTGCAATTCGAAATTATTAAACATTTAACAGGAGAAAAAAATATTTTAACAGTTGTTGGAGATCCTGATCAAACAATTTATACTTGAAGAGGTGCTGATGTAGAATTAATTTTAAATTTTGATAAATTTTTCCCAGGTGCCTTAACAATTACCCTGGATCAAAACTACCGTTCTACCAATCAAATACTAAATGCAGCTAACTCTTTGATTAAAAATAATAAAAATCGTTTAGAAAAAAACTTATTCACCGATAATATTTCAAATGAAGAAATTATATTTCACCATTCTTTTAACGTAGAAGTTGAAGCTAGATGAGTTGCAGAAGAAATAAATGATTTAAAAAGAAAAAAGGTTCAACTTAAAAATATAGCAATTTTATATCGTTCCGGTTTTTATTCAAGAGCTTTTGAAGAAGCTTTAATTAAAGAAAATATCCCTTATCAACTTTTAGGTGGAACTAAATTTTTTGAAAAAAAAGTTATAAAAGATTTAATCGCTTATCTAAAAGTCATAAATGATGGTTCAACTGTTGGTTTACTAAGAATTATAAACATTCCTTCTAGAAAAATTGGTCCTTCAGCGATTCAAAAATTAACTGAATATGCAAACAAAAGAAATGTTGCCCTTTTTGATTGTTTAATTGATTATTTCACTAATAGAAAAACTTATATGAAAGAAGAAGGATTTGAAGAATTACCTTTAAATCATTCTCTTCAAAAAGAACTGGTTGATTTTTTAAATTCTATTAACTTCGCAAGAAAACTGCTAAAAAGTGAAAAAAGTATCTCCTTTGTTCTTGAGAAATTTATTGAAAAAATTAAATACATAAGTTCAATTAAAAACATTTTAGATAAACAAGATGCTCTAAATAATTTACATAGTTTAATGCAAGGGATTAAATCTTGAGAATCTAAAAATCCTAATTTAACATTAAATGATTATTTACACGAAATTTCTTTATTAACAGATAGTGATGACTCGAACTATGAACCAAATACTGTAACTTTAATGACAATACACAGTTCCAAAGGTTTGGAGTTCCAAAATGTATTTTTAGTAGGAATGGCTGAGGGTATTTGTCCAAATAAAAGAACTTTAAAAGATGAAGAAAATATAGAAGAAGAAAGAAGACTTGCTTATGTAGCTATCACAAGAGCTAAAGAAAGATTATTTATTTCTGATTCTGGTGGAAACTACTTTGAAAATCAAGCATATTCTCAAACTTCGAGATTTATTTCAGAAATGGGAATAAAATCTGAAATTTTACAAAATTTCACAAAAAGAACCAATGATGGACAATTAAACTATAAAAGAAATGATAAAACAATCAATTTAGTTGCTGGTGATTTAGTAAATCACATTGTTTTTGGAGAAGGAATAGTTCTTACTGAAGAAGGTGATACAATAATTGTTAAATTCAAAAACTTACCTGAAAAAGATGCAACCAAAAAAATAATGAAACAGCACAAATCTTTAGAAAGGATAACACCTATCTAAGATTATGAATAAAAATAATTTTCAATTAGATCATTTAGGTATTATTTTAGTAGTTATTATTATTTTGTTATGTATAGCGGCATCAGGAATTTTATTTTTTGTTTATTCCAAAAATGAAAAACATATTTTAAAAAATAGTTCTATTATCATTCCTTTAAGTTTTGATGAAGAAAACGAAAGAATAAGAGTAATAGATTCTAAATTCAAAGATAGTGTTTTAGAAGTTTTCAAAAATAAATTAAATATTTATACAGGAAATTGAGTTAAATTAAACGATTTTATACTTTTAATTGATGCGAAAGATCGTAGCAAGTTTATTGAAAATATAAAAACTTGATCCAACAAAGAGTTAGATTTAAATATAATTGATAAAGAAAACAAAAAAGAAGTAAATAAAAAATATAAATTTATTTTTTCAAATGAAGGTGGAAAGTTTATATTTATCTATAGAAATAGATATAACAAAATAAATATTAAATTTTTACAAAAAATTGTAAAAAAAATTAAAATTATGAAAATCAAAAATTTTAAAACTAATAAAAGATTTTCCCTATTTTTCAATTTTTCTTTAAGTACATGATTTATAAATGAATCTATTTCCAAAAACATTTTAGAAGAACTTGTATATAATAATTTTTTACTTTATTTTAAAATAAAACAACTGTTTTTAGAAGAAGGAATATTAATTCTAGCTTTTAATTCAAATAATAAAAGAAAAATAAACAAAATAAAATATAAACTATATAAATTATTTTCAAAATTAAAAAATAATTTTTTCTTTTCAGAACAATCTGTTGTTATTATTGATAATAAAACTCAACAAAATTCAAGTTCAAGCAAAATAAAAAAAATGATTAACTTCTCACTATGAAAATCTAAAAATATTAATAAAACTATTGAACTTGAACATCCTTATTTTTTAGAATATACAGAAGAATTAGAAAAATACGATAAGGCTATTGAAGAATTTAAAGAAATTCTTAAAAGAGATATAATAACAACAAATAAATTAGAATTAAGAAAAGGCAAAAGAAAAATTGGTGAGATAGAAATAGATAACCTTCGCCCTGAAATTAAAAAATTTCTTTTTGTTAGAGAAAAAATAAAAATAGCTGAAAAAATTCTCAAAAAAGATATTGAATTCAAAAGTGAAGAAAAAAATCATAATTTTATTTATACATACACTGATGTATTTTTAAATTATTGAAATAAATTAGATAAAAATACTTCTAATTTAATTATCAGAATTAAAAGTTATTCTATGTTTTTAAAAAAATTTAAGGAAGCATCAAAACATAAAGAATTAACTTTTGATAGATGAGGGATTTATGTACAAAAAATAAATTTATCATTATTTTCTATCTTAAAAGAAATAAAACCTAAGTTTTTAGTCATTTCTTATGAAATACTAAATAACATAGAAGATGATTCCTTTTTAATTTCTTTAGAAACATTAAATAAAATTTGTTCTACCAACAAAATAACAATAATTTATGAAAATAAAAATAATATAATTAAAAACGAAAGGATTCTTGAAAAAATAGGTTATAACTATTATTTCAATATTTAAAATGCAAAAAATTAATCAAGAAGATGTAACAATTCTAATTAACGGAAAATATGATAAATATACTAAAAAAAGCATTAATTCATTAAAAAAACGTTTTCCTAAATCACCAATTTTGGTATCATGTTGAGAAAATGATGAAATTGATGAAAATCCAAAAGTTAGTAAATTTATTTTAAACAAGGATCCTGGTGGTTTTTATATAACTAAATTTAAATATGGTATTAATATTAATAGAATTATTGTTGCAACTCAAAATGGTTTAAAAGAAGTTAAAACCAAATATGTTTTAAGAATTAGAAATGATTTATATTTCAAAAATGATAATATTCTAAATGATTTTGCAAGTTTTTTCCACAAAAGAGATGAAAAATATAAGATATTTGACAAAAGATTAATTTCTTCTACTTTTTTTAGTTGTGATTACAATAATTTAAGTTATGGTAAAATTGATTATGCTTATTTACATATATCTGACTGATTAAATTTTGGTTTGACAACAGATGTGAAAAAATTTTGAGAACCAGTTCAGTTAATAAAAGACTTAAATGAATTTGCTTATTTTAATAAGAAAAATGACTTTCTTCCTGTAAAAATGCATCCAGAAAATTATTTACCTCAGTTTGTTTTTAAAGAAAATACTAATTTAAATTTAGAAGAAGTTGTTGGTGATGATTTAAAGAAAAAAGAAGAATTTGACAAGTATGTAAATGAAAATTTTATAACTTTAGAATCTAAACAAATAGGTTTTTATAATTTAAAACCCAGATATAAAGCGGTTACCAAACTTTTTTTGCTAAATCTCGGTACACAACCTTTTAACAAAAAATATATTTCTTTTTTAAAATATTATATAGATACATATGAACCTAATTGAAAAATAGCAAATAAATATAAGTTTGAAAGAAAAGAACAACTTCCTAGCATACCTTACAAAATACCTACAAAAAACTCTAAAATTCAATTTACTTTTTTTAAGTTAGCAATAAAATTTTGCATTAAAGAATTATTCAAACAACATTTAATTAAAATATTTTTTATCTTTTCTAAGAAAAATATTTTAAAATTAAAGAAAGAAAAATCCCAAAATAAAGAACATTATCTAAAGGAATCTACAAATGACAGAAAAAATAAATAAAGAATTTTTATCAAGATATTTTAATTCAATAGAAAAGAAAAATAATTTGATATACAAAAGTTCTGCTGATAAAAACAAAATATTAGATGAATATTATTGATTTATAAAATTACCTCAAAATTTGAAACAATTCATCCCAAACATTTATTTATATCAAGAACTAAATGATTTTAGTACAATAGTTATGGATTTTGTAGATTTTCCTAATATTTATAACTATTTACAAAAAGAAGTTTATATAAATAATTTTTACGAATTAATTGACAAATTATTTTATGTGTTAAAACAATTTAAAGATACTTCTTTTTTAAACCCTTATGAAAATAAAGATGATTCTTTATCTCGTTTTATTTATATCGAAAAAACAAATAATAGAATAAATCAAATAAATGAATCAGAATTTGTAGATATTAATAAAAAAATAATTTTCAATAATAAAGAATTAAAACCTTTCAATCAAATTAAAGAAAAAGTTTTTAATTTGATTGAAGAAAAATTAATAAATAGAGAGTTACTTTCAATTGTTCATGGAGATTTTTTCTTTAGTAACATTTTATTTTATGAAAAAACAAAAGAAATTAAATTAGTAGATCCAAGAGGTAGATTTGATTATTACAGAGATGTTATAGGAGATTTGAGATACGATTTAGCAAAATTAAGTCATAGTATTTCTGGAAAATACGACTGAATTGTACACAATAATTTTTCTTTCCAAGAAAATTCTAATAATTTTATTCTAAAAGAAAATTTCCCCTTTTCTGACAAAGAAAATAAAGAAATTTTGCTTTATTTTAATAAAAAAATTACCGAAATATTTCAAATTTCTTTTGATGAAATTAAATTAATTGAAGGTTTATTGTTTTTAACTATGATTCCGTTACATAAAGAATCTAAAATTCATCAAAAAATCTTTTATTTAAAATCTATTGAAATTTTCAATGATTTATTAAAATCGGAGGGTAAATGAGAATAGTTATAGATTTAGATGGTACTATTTGTGAAATAAAAAAAGAAAATCAATCTTATTCAGAAGTAAAACCTTTACCAGGGGCAAAAGAATTTATAGATGAAATGAAACAAAAAGGTCACACAATTATTATTAATACAGCAAGAAATATGCAAACTCAAGATCATAATATAGGAAAAGTTATGAAAAATATAGGCTTAGTAACTTTAGAATGATTAAAGAATCATAACATTCAATATGATGAAATTTTTTTTGGAAAACCTAATGGTGATATTACAATATGCGATCGTTCCGTCCACTTTGAAGGATGAGATAAAATTGATGAAGATTTTTTAAGAAAATATGCAAAAGAAAGATAAAAAAACACAAAAAGCACAGATTGTAATATTAATGGCTGGAAACGGAAAAAGATTTAAAGAGAAAAGTTATACAACTGATAAACCTTTTATTAAAGTAGAAAATAAAACATTCTTGGAACTAGCAATTGAATCTTTTGACAAGCAAAATACATTTATTCTAGCAATGAAAAAAGAATTTACTTCAATTTATAAAAAAGAAATTAGTTCTTTACAAAAAAAATATAAAATTAAAATTTTTACTGTGGATCAAACAACTACTGGAGCTGCTTCCACTGCTCTTTCTATTTGAAAAATTATTGATAATAAAAAACCTGTTATTTTCGCTGATGTTGATAATTTTTATTTAGAAAAAGAAGCACAAAATTTTTTAGAGTATTCTCTACAAAACAAATTCGATGCTGCTGTTTCAACTTTTTATTCTACATCTAATAGTTTTTCTTTCATAAAATACAAAAATAATTTAGTTTTAGAAACAAAAGAAAAAGAAGTTATTTCTAATCAAGCAATTTCTGGTCTTTATTTTTTCAAAAATGGAAAAAAATTTATTGATTATTGTATAAAAATGCATATTTATAATAAAAAAATAAAAGAAGAATTTTATATGTCTAATATTTTTAATTTAATGCTAGAAAATAAAGAAAAAATAGGATGAATGCCTTTAAAAGAAAACGTTTATATTTCACTTGGAACTCCTGAACAACTTGAAAATTATTTAAATAACAAATCTCCTAAAAATTAACGGAATAAAACTAAATATTTCTAAATCAAGGAAAAAGTTATATAATTATACTTATGAAAAAATTAGGTATTTTATTAGACTCATTTGGTGGTATTTCTAAGCAAACTATAGAAAATAATGGTTTTGAAATGGTTCCATTGCAATTTACAATAGATGGAAAAGATTATATAGATAATGGAGAAGAATTAACAAATTTACAAATTTGAGAATTAGTAAAAAAATCTAGCAGTGCTTCCACTTCTTTACCTGCATTAGCAACCATACAAGAAAAACTTAAAAAAATGAATAGCGAATATGAAAATGTTATCGTTTTTTTAACTTCTTCAAAACTTTCATCTACTTATCAAACAGTTTTAGTAGAATCTAAACAATATGGAGACAAATTTCACATTATAGATAATCACTTTTTTACAGATGAAGCACTAGAACTGGGTAAATTTTTAGTTCAAAAATCTAATGAAGGCGTTGAACTAAATAAACTTTTAGAAATATCAAAATGAGTTGCTAAAAAAAGTATGAATTTTTTAATTGTTAAAGATCTAACTTCTTTAATTCGTGGTGGAAGATTAAAGGGAGTAAAAAAACTCTTACTTAATTCTCTTAAATTAATCCCTTTACTCAAAGTAGATGAAGAAGGAATTAATTTTGGTGGATTAAAAAGAACATTAAAAGGTTCTTATGAAAAAGTTTTAGAAAAATTAATCGATTTTATAGGTGGTAAACATAATTTAGAAAATTTTGAATTTAAATTTATGTATGCCAATGATTCAGAAATGAAAAACGAAATTATTAACTTATTTAATAAAGAAAAATTAGAACTTGGAAATATCGAAATAGCTTCTGCTACCGTTATGATACATACTGGAGTAGGTTGTTCTTCATTAGGTATTTGACCTAAATTATCAAAAATTAAAATATAAAAAAATACCCTTATTATTTTTTAGAAAAATTTGCCTTTTGGGTATTTTTTTTATTCAAAATTGCTGTTACTAACATTATTGGAATTATAGAAAAAGAACACAAAATAATTAAAAATATTCTTAAAATAATTCAATATTCAGTAAATTGATAAGTAATTAAAATGACAAATAAAGATAAAATTAATGGGAAATTAAAATTAAAAAAATTTATTTTTAAAACTTTAAGATATACAAAAATTGTTATTATTATAAAAGATAAAATAACATAAGAAAGTCCTATTAAACATAAATATTTATATTCTATGATTTCTTTTTTTTGAATTTCAGGAGAAAATAGAAAATAAATAACTAAAATAGGAATTATAACTATTAAAATAGTAAATAATCAACTTGGAACTTTTGTAATTCTCATTATTTTTTATAATGTAATTTATGAAGCATTTTTATTATGAAATTATCAATATTTTCACTGGTTGAGTTTTCTTCACCGTATTTTCTATAAGTAACCAAATTATTTTTAATTTCATTATCCCCAATAATAATTTGGTATTTTGTCTTCATTAATTGCGCTTCTCTTATTTTTTTATTAATTCTTTCGTCTCTATCATCTAAATCAACATTAAAGTTTAATAATTGTAATTTTTCTTTTATTTTTTCTGCAAATTTTAAGTGTTTATCATTTTGGATTGGAATTACAACAAATTGTCTTGGACTTACTCAAAATGGTAAATTCCCCTTTGTTTGTTCAAGAACAATAGAAATAAATCTTTCATATGTTCCTATTAAACCTCTATGAATTAAAACTGGAGTTTCCTTTTCATTATTTTCATTTATAAAACTTATTTTAAATTTTTCAGGAAGTAGAAAATCTAATTGTAATGTAGACATAGTAATTTCATGATTTAAAACTGTTTTTACTTGAAAATCAATTTTTGGTCCGTAAAATGCTGCTTCTCCTATTTTTTCTTCATAATCAATATTTAATTCTTTTAAAACTTTTTCTAAATCACTTTCTGCTTGGTTTCACATTTCATCATTATTGAAAAACTTTTCTTTATTTTCAGGATCTCTTTTAGAAAAAGAAACATAATCCAATTTAATGTTAAACATATTTAATGTTTCAATAATCATTTTATATAAATGTTTAAATTCATCTACAATTTGACTTTTTCTAGCAAAAATATGACCTTCAGTTAAATCCATACCTCTTACTCTTTCAAGTCCTGTTAAAGCTCCTGATTTTTCATATCTATATAGTCTTGACTGCTCAGAATAACGTATAGGTAGTTCTTTATAACTTCTTTTTTGTCTATCAAATAAAATAATATGATGTGGACAAGTCATAGGACGTGCAATTAATCTTTCATTTTCTACCTCTATAGGTTTAAACATATCATCTTTATAATGTTCTAAATGACCAGAAGTTTTGTAAAGTTCTTCTGAACCAAAATGTGGAGTTAAAACTTCTTTAAATCCATATTTTTTGTCAAAAAATAAAATTCTATCTCTAATTGCGTTTCTAATTTTCATTCCATCTTCTAATCAAATAGGAAGTCCTTGACCTGAAAGATGTGAAAAAGTAAAAATATTTAATTCTTTCCCAATTTTTCTATGATCTCTTTCTTTTCTTTCTTTTAAAATTTCTAAAAATTGATCTAATTCTTCTTTAGTTTCTCAAGAAGTTCCGTAAATTCTTGTCAACTGTTCATTTTCTGATTTCCCTCTTCAATATGCACCAGCTATTGATAGTAATTTAAAATGTTTAATTTTTGATGTTGAATCTTCATGACCACCTGAACAAAGGTCTTCAAAAAGAATCTTATTGTTAGAAGGATTTATTAAAGAATAAAATGTTACTTCTTGATTTTTAGAAATTATTTCATCATATAATTCTTTTTTAAACGGTTTATCTGTAAAAGAATAATTTTCTCCACTTGTCTTTACCATTTTGTAACCACCAGAAGCTAAACTTTTCATTTTCTTTTCAATTTTATTTAAATCTTCATCACTTATTGGCTTTTCAAATTTAAAATCATAATAAAAACCTTCTTCAGTTGAAGGACCAAATCCTAATTGAACATTGGGATATAATTCAATAACTGCAGCAGCTAATAAGTGACTTGTTGTATGGTTTAATTCTTTATTAAATTTCATTTTATAATCCTATTCTTTCTTTAAATTTTTCAATTGTTTTTAAAGCTACTAAATTAGCTTTTTCTTTTCCTTTTAATGATAATTCTTTTATATCTTTTTTACAATCTCTGTATTTTTCCTGTAAATTAGTTAAAAATTCTTTAACTACAGTAGCAACTGATTCTTTAAATTCTTTATAATTTTTTTCTTTAAATAATGTTTCAGTTTCTTCTAAAGTGATATCTTTCAAAGAACTATAAATCGTTAATAAATTCAATATCCCAGGTTTGTCTTTTGAAATATAAACTTTGTTTTCAGAATCAGTAACAGCTTTCATTATTTTTTTATAAGCAATTTCTGGATCATCCAATAAAAAAATGGAGTCATTTTGATTAGTATTAGACTTGGACATTTTCTTAGTTGGATCCTGTAAACCCATAATTTTTGAACCCGTTTTTTGCACATAAGCTTCTGGTAATTTAAAATTCATTTTATAACTTTTATTTAATCTTTCAGCAATGTTTCTAGTTAATTCTAAATGCTGAATTTGATCAATTCCTACTGGCACAATATCAGCATTATAAAGAAGGATGTCTGAAGCCATTAAAGTAGGATAAATAAAAAGCCCTGTTGGAATTAAATATGTTCCATTTTGATTTTTTATTTTACTACTTTTATCTTTAAATTGCGTCATTCTTGATAGTTCACCCATAGTGGTGTTTACTAAAATAAATCAATTCAAAACTGAATGAGCATCAACATCAGATTGATAAAAAATTGTGCTTTTTTCTGGATCTAAACCACAAGCTAAATATAAAGCAAAAACATCTTCTCTAAATTGTTTTAAATCTTTTCTTTCTATCGGCAACGTTAAACTATGTAAATCAGCGATAAAAATAAAAGATTCATATTCTTCTTGAAGTTTTACTGTATTTTTAATTGCTCCAATATAATTACCCAGTGTTATTTTACCAGTTGCTTGAACGCCTGTTACTAATCTTTTTTTCATATATTAAATTATATAATAATCTATTTAAAATATTCTATTAAAATTTATAATTAAAGAATGATTATAAAAAAATAAAAAGGAGTAATAATATTTTATGGTTTTAAACCATTTTATATTAAAATAATAGTTATATGGAAAAACAAGATTATCAAGCACTTTATAGAACTTATAGACCAACTAAATTCAGTGATGTAAAAGGTCAAGATTTTATAATTAAAACATTAGAAAACATTATCATAAGTAATAAAATCTCTCATGCTTATCTTTTTTCAGGTCCAAGAGGAACTGGAAAAACCACAGTTGCAAAAATTTTTGCAACTGTTGTTAATTGTGCTCATAGAGAAAATATTGATGCTTGTGATTTTTGCATTAGCAACATAAACAAAAATTTTGATATTATCGAAATGGATGCAGCATCAAATAACGGAGTTGATGAAATAAGAGAATTAAAAGAAAATATTCAAAATTTACCAACTAATTCTAAATTTAAAATTTATATTATCGATGAAGTTCATATGCTTTCTAAATCAGCATTTAATGCTCTATTAAAAACTCTAGAAGAACCACCAAAGCATATAATTTTTATTCTAGCTACAACAGACCCACAAAAAATACCTTTAACTGTTTTGTCAAGATTACAAAAATTTAATTTTTCTAAAATTAATCTAAACATAATCACAAATCAGTTAGAAGAAATTTTAAATAAAGAAAAAATTTCTTTTGAAATAAAGGCTTTAGAAAAAATAGCAAAACTTTCTGATGGCGGTTTAAGAGATGCACTGTCATTGTTAGAACAAGCAATTTTGTTCTCTAATAATGATTTAACTTTAACAAAAGTGGAAGAAATTTTCTCTCTTATTTCTAATGGTGATTATGTTCAAATATTAAATTATTTAAATAGTAATTCTGTAGAAAAAATTATAGAAATTGCTGACTCGCTTTTTGAAAAGGGTATAGATTTTGCATCATTTATCAACAATTTTTTAATCGTATTGAGAGATTATATAATTTTTTCTAAAACAAAAAAAGTTAATATTTTAGAAACATTATCACAGCAAGAAGTTGAAAATATTAATATAAATATAAAATATGCTTTTAATATTATTACTGAATTAAATAATTCTTTAAAAAATTTATATGTAATTGAAAATAACAAAACTTTTATTGAAATTTTATTATTAAAACTCCTGTTTTTAAATAATAATTCTTCTGATGAAAATTTAAAAAACGAGCAAAAAGAAACAATAAAAGTTGAAAGTATTTCTGAAGTTGCAAAGGCAATAAAAAATTTAGAAATTGACAATTCTGTCAATATTATAAATAAAGAAAATACAACAAATAATTTACACAAAATAGATAATTTATTCTTAGAAGGAAAAGAAATAAAGGAAAATCCTATTAATAGAACTTCTTTAATAAAAGAAAAAACAGAAATAAAGAATGAAAATTTAAATTCAAATATTTTTAAAGAAAGTTTTTTACAAGATGAAATTTCAGAAGAACAAAATGAAGAAATAGAAAATAAAAATACTTCCATATTTCAAATAAATAACAATCCTTCTAAAGATAATAACAATAAAGCAACTCAAGAAATTACTTCAATTTTTTCTCAAGACTTAAATAAAGACTTAACCGATACAACTTTATTAAAGAAAAGTACAGAAGTTATTTTACTTGATAATGAAACTATTGATGAAAAATACCAAGAAACAGAAAATATCATAAATAGTCAAGATTATTTAACACAAACTAAAGAAAACATATATCAAACTAATCAAATTAATTTAGACAACAAAAAAGATGAAGAAAATATACAAACTGAAAAGCATGAAATTAAAGTTTATGATGATTTATCTTTAGAAAATACTGAAAATATAAAAATAGAAACAAAAGAAAAAAAATCTGCATTTTCCCTTTTAGACGATGAAGATGAACCAATACCAGGTCTCAAAACAGAAAGTATAGATATCGGAATTATCGAGGAAGATATTTTAACTGTAGATGAAGTAATTAATTTGTTTGGTTTATTCAAAACCAAAGCAAATTCAAAAGATTTTCTTCAAAAAAGAAAAGAGCAACTAAAGAATTTGGAACTAATTTCTCTTGGCAATAAACAATATGAAGAATACATTAATTACTTATTAGATGTTAAAATTATTACTGCAACTGATAAATTTATTTTAGTTTCTGCTAGTCCAGAAAATGAAAATTCAATTTGAGCTTTAAATAGTGTAAAGTCTCAAATTAATTTTAGAGAGTTAAATAAACTAATTTTTGAAGAAGAAATTCATTTCTTTGCAATATCTAAAGAATTATTTGACTTAGCGTCTCAAAAATGAAAAAGAATGCAAGAATTAAAAACTCTTCCTGATGTTTTTAATGAATTACCAGAAATAGTTTATAAAACTCAAAAAGAAATCGAAGAAGAAAAAATGATTTCCATATTCGGAGATAAATTTAAAAAATAAAAAAGAGGTAAAAATGAATATACAAGAAATGATAAAACAAGCAAAAAAAATGCAAGAAAGTTATACAAAAAAACTTAATGAATTAAACTCTACAGTTTTTGAATTAGAAAAACAAGGAATAAAATTAGAAATGTATGGGGACAGAACATTAAAATCAATTAATGTGCATGAAGCATTAATTGATCCTGAAGATAAAGAAACACTTGAAGATGTTATTATTTTAGCAATAAATGAACTTGTTGAAAAAATAAATAAAAAACATGATGAAATTGCACCAGCAAACGGAATGATGTAATGATAGGAAGTGAATTTAATGAGTTAGTTGAGAATTTAAAAAAAATTCCTGGAATAACAAAAAAACAGGCTGAAAAAATAGCTTTCTATACTCTAAATCTTAATTATGAAGAGTTAGAAAAATTACTAAATTCTTTTAAGCAACTCAACCAAAATTTAAATAAATGCATTTCATGCAATTTTATTTCCAAAAACAAACAATGCGATATTTGTTTAGATGAAAAAAGGGAGAAAAAATTATTAATAATCGAAAGTGACAATGAATTATTAAAAATAGAACAAAGTGATTTTTATAAAGGAAAATACTTTATTTTCGATATTAAAAACAAAGAAAATTATCAACTTGAAATTGAAAAAATATTGAGTTTTTCTTCTCAATTTCAAGAAATAATAATTGCTCTTTCTCCAACAATTGATGGATTAAAATTAACAAATTTAATTCATAAAAACCTTAAAGAAAAAACTAAAAAAATTATTATTTCTCAAATAGCTTTTGGAATCCCAATGGGTGCTTCATTAGATTATATGGATATAATAACAATCAAAGAATCAATAAACAATAGAAAAGAGTAAAATTATGTTTATAACTTTTGAAGGATTAGATGGTAGTGGAAAATCTACAATTTTAGAAAAATTAAAAAAATATTTTAAAGAAAATTATTCTAATTTATCTTTTGTTTATACAAGAGAACCCGGTGGAAATAATTTAAAAGAAGCAGAAAAAATAAGAGAGATTATTCTTGATCCAACCAACTCCATCGATGCAATGTCTGAAGCAGTTTTATTTGCTGCTTCCAGAAGATTACATTTAGAAAAAATAATTTGACCAAGTTTAAAAGAAAATAAAATTGTTATTTGCGATCGGTATGTAGATTCTTCAATTGCATATCAAGGTGCTGGACAATTAATCGGAACAAACAAAATTAAAGAATTAAACGATATAGTTATTAATGGTACATATCCAAACTATACTTTTTTATTTGATTTATCACCTGAAGAATCAAGAAAAAGATTGATTTCACAAAATAATCATTGTGACGATAGAATAGAAAAAAATGCTCTTGAATTTTTTCAAAGAGTTTATGATTCATATCATCAAATGGCAAAAAGTGATTCAAAACGTTATATAATCATTGATGCTTCAAAATCCGTAGAAACAGTTTTTGAGCAAGTAAAAAATAAAATAGATAAAATTTTGGAGTTATCAAAAAATGGATAATATTGCAAAAACTATAATTGAAAATTCTTTTTCTACAGGTAAAACCTTTCATTCATGAATTATAAATTCTCAAAATAAACAATTAGCAGAAAATATTCTGTTATTTTTAATTTCTAAAATACAAAACACAACCATTGAAAAAATAAACAAAAACTTTTTTCATTTTACAAAGGAAAATCCTTTAGATAAAGATATTTTAAAAGAAGTAATTAAAAAAATGACTACTTCTGCAGAAAAAAACGAAAATAATATTTTAGTTATTGAAAATGTTGAAAATTTACATATTGCTACATTAAATTCATTACTTAAGTTTATTGAAGAACCTAATAAAAATACTTTTATTATTTTTACAACTAAAAACATTAAAGCTGTTTTAAAAACTATAGTATCTAGGTCTTTTGTTTTAAATTTAAAAAATCCAAAACATGAATTATTAACAAAAAACGATGTTATTAATGAATTATTAAGTTTAACAAATAATTCAAAAGATAAAATTGAAAAATTTATTAATTCTTTTGAATCAGAACTACATAAAATAAAAACTACAAAAGATTTTTTTAGTTTTTTAATTTTAAATTGGCAAGAAGAAAATCATTCCATTTTTTGATTTCTTTTTTTTGCACTTATTAAAAATTTAATTTTAAATAAGCATTCTTTTATTCAAAAACAAACTATTATTAATTTACAAAAAATTTTAAATTTAAGTTACAAAGATTATGAATTCATAATGTTGTTAATTAATGATTTCAATGAAAAAAAACATTATTATATTAATTTTGAACTTCAAAAAATGAATTTTATAGTTCGTTTAAAAGAAAGGTTTTTAAAAAATGAATCAAAATAAACTTTTTATTGTAGGTACTCCTATTGGAAATTTAAAAGATATTACACTAAGGGCTTTAGAAACTTTAGAAATGGTTGATATTATTTTATGTGAAGATACAAGAGTGAGTTTAAAACTTTTAAATCATTACAATATAAAAAATAAAAAATTAATTTCTTATCATAAATTTAATGAAAAAGAAATTACTAATAAAATAATGGATTATTTTTTGGAAAACAAAAAAATATCTTTAATTAGCGATGCTGGAATGCCTAAAATAAGTGATCCTGGTTATTTTTTAATAAAAAAATGCTATGAATTAAACATTTCTTTAGAAGTTATTCCTGGACCAACTTCTTTTGTTTCTTCTTTTGTTTTATCGCCTTTTGAAGGAAATTTTACTTTTCTTGGTTTTTTAGCTGATAAAAGCAATCAAAGACAAAAAGAGTTTAAATCCTTAACAGAAGGAAACTATATTGCTTATGTTTCACCTTATAAATTAGTTGCTACATTAAAAGATTTGCAAACAATTTTTAATCAAGAAATTGAAGTTTTTTTATCAAAAGAAATAACTAAAATGCATGAAAAACACTATTTTGGTACTGTAGAAAGTGTTTTAAATTCTTTACCTGAAGTTATTAAAGGTGAGTGAACCATTTGTTTTAAATATAAAAAACACACAGAAAAACGCCAAAAGATTAACAAATATCAACAATTTTCCAAAAATTAACTATTTTTTGAATCTTTTTTAATTTATTTTACAGAATATAACATATAATTTTATCACCTAACTATACTTTATTATAGTAGGTAATTTTAGAAAGGATAAAATGAAATTTTTCTTTAAAACAAAAAGCAAAGATAAAGTAGTAGTTAATGACAAAAACTTTAGTGCAAAAGCTAAGTTGATTTTATCAAAAATTTCAGGTGCTTTTTTACTACCTATTGCTGTTATGGCGATAGCTGGATTATTTCTTGGTATAGGTGCTACCATTGAAAATTTATCATCAGGTGGTGGAAAAGTATTTGGGATTTTTATTAAACAATTAGGTCAACCAATTTTTGACGCTTTACCTTTATTATTTGCTGCTGCATTTGTAGTTTCCTTTACAAATGATGCAGGAACAGCTGTCTTTTCAGCTATTGTAGGATACTTTGTATTTTTAGCTTTACAAGTTCCTTTTATATCACCAGTTTATGAAACATTATCTAATAGCAGTCAAGTAACTGCTGGAAATGTTAATAATATTGTAGTAGAAGTTAATAAACAAGGAGAAATTGTTTATAAAGAATTAAAAGGTTATGTAGTTCTTTTTGGTGGTGCTGGTAGAAGTTTAGAATCTTCATTACAAATTGTAAAAAGTAGTTTTGGAATTCTATCTTTACAAACTTCCATTTTCGGATCTATAATTGTAGGTGTTTTAATTTCTTATTTATATAATAAATTCTACAAAATCCAATTACCACAAATGATTTCCTTCTTTGGAGGAAAACGTTTTGTACCAATTGTTTCAATCGTTGCTATGATTCCATTAACCTTTTTATTCTTGATCTTTTGACCATGAATAGGTGCTGGACTAACAGCATTTGGTAAACTTTTAAATAAAGCTCCAGTAGGTCTTGAATCACTTGTGTTTGGAATTATTGAAAGATCTTTAATTCCATTTGGATTGCATCATGCATTTTATGCTCCATTATGATACACAAATGTTGGTGGAGATGTGTACTCTTCTTTAGGAGATGCTCTTAAAGAAGGTGGTCCTTTATCTTCTACAAACTATGCATTACAAGAAAACTGAAAAAGTTACATTACAGCAACAGAACTTTATAAATTAATGGCTAAAAACCCAACTAAATGAGCTGGAGACTCTCTAATTTCAAATAGTGCTTTATCATTAGAATTTAACAATGTTGTTTATAATGTAAATGGAAAAACTGAAATTGCTCCTGTATTTACTTTCTTTGAAAAACAACTTGGAATTAAAGTAGGTAGATACTTACAAGGTAAATATCCATTTATGCAATTTGCTTTACCTGCTGCAGCTGCAGCAATGGTAATGGCAGCTCCAAAAGAAAACAGAAAAATAGCATTAAGTAGTGTTGTTCCTTCAGCACTTACTTCATTTGTAACAGGAGTTACAGAACCAATTGAATTTACATTCCTATTCTTAGCTCCTTATATGTTCTGAGGATTCCACGCAATAATGGCTGGATTTGCATTTATGTTTATGAACATTTTAGGTGCTCATATAGGTCAAACTTTCTCTGGTGGAATTCTTGACTTAATCATTTATGGTGCAATTCCTGTATTTAAAGGAACAAACTTCTGATGATGAGCAGTGATTGGTATTGCTTATGCTCCAATTTACTACTTTGTTTTCTACTTTGTAATCAAAAAAATGAATTTAGAAACTCCTGGTAGAGGAAGCAATACTAAATTATTTACAAAAGCAGATTTCAAAAATCAAAAAAGTTCAAAACAAACAACCAAATCTTCTTTAAATGCACAAGAAACTGAAATAGTTCTTGCTTTTGGTGGTTGAGAAAATATTGAAAGTTTTAATAACTGTGCTTCAAGATTAAGATATGATATTCTTGATAAAACAAAAGTAAATGAAGAAAGATTAAAAGCAGCAGGTGCAAAAGGTGTTAAATTTATCGGTGATAAACACGTTCAAGTTATTTTTGGACCAGTTGCTGAACAATTAAATTCAAAAATTAGTTCTCACAAAGGTGAAAAACTTGTTTTAGACAACGAAGAAAAACAAGAAAACGAAATTCAACAAGATACAAATAATAATATGAATTTAGATAACAAAGAAGTTGTTAAATTTAAAAATATTACTTCAGGTACTATTAAAGATATTTCTGAAATAAACGATGGTGTTTTTTCAGAAAAAATGCTTGGTGATGGTGTTATTGTTTCTCCAGATGCAACTAAAAAAATAGTTAAAATTTATTCACCATTTAATGGTGTAGCAACTACTGTATTCCCAACAAAACACGCTTATGGTTTAACCACAAAAGAAGGAATTAATATTTTAATTCATATAGGAATTGACACAGTTAATTTATCTGGAAAAGGTTTCACTTCATTTATTGAACAAGGAAGTGAAGTAAAAGAAGGACAATTAATTGCTGAAGTTGATATGGAATTCTTAAAAACAGCTGTTGAAAAAACTGATATTGTTTATATTGTTACTTCAGATTCAACAAAAACAGAAGTTATTAATAAACAATTGAAAAACTCTTCTAAAGATGAAATTGTCTTTGAAGTAAAATAAAAAACAAAAAAGAGATCATTTAAAATGATTTCTTTTTTTATGCTTTTAATGCTTTAAAAAAGAATTTTTTTTGGTATTATTTTATATTATTAAAATGAAAGATAACATATGAAAAAGAAAAAAATATTTAAAAACTTATATTCTATAGGTCTTATAGCAGTTCCTACTTTCTTAAGTGCTGTTTCTCTATCTTGTTCTGTTCAAAAGAACGAAAATAAAGAAAATCCAAGTGAAACAAACAATAAAGTAAATGTTATTAATTTTAACAATTTAGTTAAATTTAATAATTCTTCTGAGCAATGAGAATTAAATATTGAATTTGATAAAAATGTAAATTCACATTTAGAAATTGAACTACAACTAAAAAATGAAAATGAAGAAAAAGAGTTAAGTAGTGTTTCAATTATAAAAAACGAAAATTATGTAAATGGTAAAATTGCAACTTTTTCCTTTAAAAATAATATTATTCCAAATAAGCCATATTTATTAAAATCAATTAAACAAACCAATCAACAAAATGATAATTTGGAATTTTCCATAAAAGAAGAAATAAACAAAGAAATTGTATTTTCTAATTCAAACATTTCTTTTACAACGAATGAAAAAAATAAGGAAATTGAAACAAGTGATTTTGGTAATACTTTCAATTTAAATTATGACTTATCTTCTAATGATTTAAATAAATACATTTCATTAATTATTTATGAATTAAATAATGATAATATAATAAAAGAAGATTCTAAAATCACAACTGATAAAGAAATTATTAGCAAAAAATGAATAAGTATTCCAAAATTAAAGGAAAATACAAAATATTTAGTTAAATATGCATTAATTTACAATAATGAAAAAGATAGTGATTTTTTTGTCGCTAATCTAGAAAATAATTTTATTATATCAACTCCAAAAGAGATTTTAAATAAGCAAGATGTTGAAATAAAAGAAATTTATTCAAATTTACAAAATGATAAAAGAGTAATGGGTGAATTTTTAGAAAAACGTTCTATGAGAATTACTTACTTTGATGAATTATGAAATGTTTATAGCGATAAGGCTGGTAAAAGATCAGTATTATTTCCGTTTTCTTCAATAAATGGAACAGCTTGAGTTATTGATAAAGATCCTTCTGATTCAGAAAATTTAACTTATTATTTGGCAACAAATATTCATGTTACTAAAGTATTAAAATTTCCACAAGTTTATACAAATTCTTCGCAACTTATTAGTCAAAATAACAATTATAAACAAATAACTGAAGAAAAATTATCAATGCTTAATAATGTTTTTCAAGCTCAAGCTTCACTAAATTATGATGGTTCCATACCTGAAAAAACCTTTACAAATTTATTTCAAAATGAGTTATTTCTTTTAAAACCAAATGACAGTCAAGAATGAAATGATACTAATAAAAATCCAGTTAATACAAAATTAGTTTCTGACATTTTGAAAAAACATTTTTCTTATTACAATCCACAAAAAGACAATGGAGATAATTTTGGTTTCAATTATGACTCTCAAGTAATAAATACAAACTTCCAATCACCTTTCTCTTTTATAGAATCATATGAAATTATGGAACCATTACTTTATGATCATAACTTTAAAAACTATTGAAATCTAGATGCTCAGCATCAACCAACAATAACTAATTATCCAAATTCAGGAACTGATTTTTCAATAATTAAAATTAAACTGAAAAATAACATAGAAAAACCAGAAGCTTTTAAAGAATATGATTTAAATCCAACTTTAATTGGAAATATTCAAAGTGAAGATGGAAATAATTCCAAATTGAATCTAAATGTTTTTGGTTATTCTACAGTTGTAGATTCTCAACAAAATGCATTTGAAAAAAATTCTTTTATTGGAGAAACAACAGCTAAACGATATTTTAATGAATCTTTAATTTCTTTTAACAATTCAACAAATACATTTATTGTTGATCCAAAATATAATGAGTTTGTAACAAAAGAAACATCCATATTAAAAGAAAATATCAATTTTAAAAATTCACAATTAGAGAGCGAAGGAAAGTTTTACTATAATAATGCCAATTTTGAAAATATTTGATATTTAAACGGTGTTGGAATATTAAATTCGTTTTGAACTGGGAGTTCAGGTTCAGCAGTATTTGATAGTAATAAAATTCTTGTTGGATCCCTTTTTGCAACAAATGCTAAAAAACCAGGAACCATTGATAATGAAAATAGTAAAGAAAGAATATTATTTAGTGAAATAAACCCTGAAAATAAAGAAATTAACCCAATTTTATTTTATTTAAATACAAGAACTTCTGAAAATTCTTGACTAAAAAAATATTGAAATTCAATTCAAAAAATATTATCCAAAGAAGGTTATAGAAAAGATTAAAATTTAAGGAGAAAAAATGAAAAATTATAAAAATTATAATGAAATACCAGAAAAATATAAATTTGATTTAGAATTTATTTTAAAAAATAAATCAATTCAAGAATGATTAGATGATTTTGAAAAATATTCTATTCCAGTAATAAAAACAAGTAAAACTAAATTTGAAAATATAGATAAATTTATTGAATATAAAGAAAAACAAAAAGAATTTGATTTATATTTTTCACAAATTTATAACTATTTATCTAACAAAAAAAATACTAATTTAGTTGAACCAGTGGTTTCAACTCATTTTGGTTTGCTGTTAAATAAATACTCAGATTTTATTAAAGAACTTGGTTCTGAAGAAAATGAGTATTTTAAAAATTCACACAAAATAAATGAATGAAAATCAGATCCAAGATTTCAATTATATAATAAAGATGTTGAAGAGATTTTATCTAAAAAAGAACATAAGTATGTAGACGAAGTGGAAAATTATATAACACAAACATCAAAAGGAGAGGTTTCTTTATACCAAACTTTTGCAATTTTAAGAGATTCTGAAACTAAATTCGATGAAATTATAAGTAAAAATAAAAAGTTTACCTTAAATCAATCTACTTACTTTTCATATTTAAAAAGAAAAGATGAAAATATAAGAAAGCAAGCATATACTAACTATTTAAATGGTTTTTTAAATCATAAACAAACTTTTAGTTCCTTACTTGAACAACATATAAGAAATAAATCTACAGATGCTCTAAATAGAAACTATAATTCTTTGGTTGAAAAAGAAATATCCAATGACAAAGTTCCTTTAGAACTTTTAAATAAACTATTTTCTATTGTTCAATCAAACTCAAATTTATATGATCTTTTTTACAAAACTAAAAAACAATTTTTTAAACAAAAATATAATAAAGATTATAAACCATGAGATTCAATGCTTCCACTTGTAAATATTAAAGAAAAATACTCAGTAGAAGATGCACAATCTTTACTTTTTGAAGCAGTTAAACCGTTGGGAGAAACTTATTTAAATAAAGTGAAAGAAGCAATAAATCAAAGATGAGTTGATTATTTAACAGTTCCTAACAAAAGAAGTGGAGCATATTCAATCGGAAGTCATTATTCACTTGAAAAAAAATATATCCTTATGAATTTTAATGGAACATTAAATTCAGTTGCTACTTTAGCACATGAAATGGGTCATTCAATGCACTCTTGATATTCAGATCAAAATCAGCCTTATGAACACGCAGACTATCCTATTTTTCTTGCTGAAATTGCATCAATTTTCAACGAACTAATGCTTTTTGATTATATGTTTACTAATGCAAAAAATGAAAAATTAAAATTTCATTTGCTTGAAAAATCTATTCAAGATTTTCTTTCAACAGTAGTAAGACAATGTCAATGAGCTAATTATGAATATGAACTTTATAAAAATATTGATAATTCTGTTCCTATGAAAACTTTTGAAAGTTTTGAAAAAATTTATGTTGATGTTTTAAACAAATATACAAATATCAAAAATAAAGAAAAAGTAGGAAATAAAAGCAATATTTATTCAGTAATTGTACCTCATTTTTATTATAATTTCTATGTTTATAAATATGCTATTGGTTATATAGTAGCAAATATTTTCTTCCAAAAATATAAAGAAAATGGTGTTCAAGAATTAGAAAATTACATTAATAAATTTTTAAGTTCTGGTTCCAAAGATTGACCTTTAAACATTTTAAAAGATTCTAATATTGATTTACTCGATAATAACACTTTACAAAAAGCTTTTGACTTACTAAATAATAAAATTAAATTATATAAAACATTAGGTAAGAAAATTTTTAAATAATTTATGAAAAAGAAAATCTGAATTTTAACAAGCACCCCTTTATTTTTAACAACTTTAATTTCTTGTCAAAATAAAGAAATAAATAAAAATGAAGACAAAAATTTTTATATTATAGATGATATAAAATATAAAAATTCAAAAAATTCTTCAGTAGAAATAGAATTAAAATTAAATTCCAATATTAGTACAACAAAAGAAAATATACAAATATATTATAAAAATTCTGATAATCAAGAAATATTAGTTAATAATTCTTTTATAAAGGAAATTCCTTTAGAAAAGACCTTAAATGAAATATAAAGTGCACCAGTGTTTTTATAACCTATTTGTATTTTATA